>JBFELU010000014.1:0-48293 GCA_041551965.1 Acidimicrobiia bacterium | reverse complement strand
GGTCGCCAGGATGGCCACCCAGTCCCCGATGCTGCTCACCAGCCCAGCGCGCCACAGCCGCGCGAACGGCCCTGACCTGATCAGGGCCCAGGTCGAACGGGGGGGCGCCTCGGTCACCGGACGGAGCGTATCAGAGCCCCCGCGGGGCGCCGCTACGACTCGGTCGGCGGACAGGGCTTGTAGGTCTTGCCCTGCGATTCGAGTTTGGCGCGACGCATCGCCAGCAGCTCGGAGGCCCGTTCGAGTGTGATCGTCTCGATGGAATCCTCCCGACGCAGCGAGGCATTCACCGAACCGTCGGTCACGTAGGGCCCGAACCGTCCCTCGCGCAGGGTCATCGCACAGCCGGTCGCCGGATCGACCCCGAGCTCTCGGAGCGGCTCCGTGCTGCGGGATCCCCGCCGCCGCTTCGGCTGCGCGAACAGCGAGAGGGCCTCGGGGAGACCGATCGCGAAGATCTGCTCTTCGCTCTCCAGGCTGCGGGTCTCCTTGCCCCGTTTGAGATACGGTCCGTAGCGGCCGTTCTGTGAGGTGATCTCCTCCCCGGTCTCGGGATCCGTGCCGACGATGCGCGGCAGCGACAGGAGCGAGAGAGCCTCGGGGAGGCCGACGGTGTCGAGATCCATGGAATCGAGCAGCGAAGCGGTCTTCGGCTTTCCCTCGACATCCTCGGCATGGCCCAGTTGGACGTAAGGGCCGAACCGGCCCGAGCGGGCGATCACCTCGAGGCCGGTCTCGGGATCCGTGCCGACGACGCGATCTCCGTTCGGGGCATCCAGGAGTTCCTTTGCTGCCTCGGGGGTCAACTCGTCGGGAGCCATGTCCTCGGGGATGCTCACCCGATCCTCGCCGCGTTCCAGGTAGGGCCCGTATCGGCCCACCCGAGCGACGATCGAGCCCTCGTCGTCCTCGCCGATGGGGATCGAGTTGATCTCCCGTGCATCGATGTCGCCCAGGCCTTCCGACACCGACTTCTTCAGACCGGCATGGCCGTTCCCGAAGTAGAAGCGCGAGAGCCACGGGGTGGGTTCCTCGGTGCCGGCGGCAATGCGGTCGAGATCGGATTCCATCCGGGCGGTGAACTCGAAATCGACGAGGCCCCCGAAGTGCTGCTCCAGCAGCGCCACGGTGGCGAAGGCCGTGAAGGAGGGCACGAGAGCGGTCCCCCGCTTGAAGACGTAGCCCCGGTCCTGCACGGTCTGGATGATCGACGCATAGGTGGAGGGCCGCCCGATACCCAGTTCCTCCAACCGGCGCACCAGCGAGGCCTCGGTGAAGCGGGCGGGCGGCTTGGTTTCGTGACCCTTGGCCTCGAGAGAATCAGCGGTGAGGGGGTCGTTCTCCTCCAGCGGCGGGAGTCGCCGCTCCTGATCCTCCAACTCGGCATCGGGGTCGTCGGAACCCTCGACGTAGGCGCGGAGGAACCCGGGGAAGTGAATCACCTTGCCGGAGGTGGCGAATTCGGCATCACGACCACCGGTCGAGACTCCGCCGAGCCGCACCGCCACGCTCTCCCCTCTGGCGTCGGCCATCTGGCAGGCGACCGTCCGCTTCCAGATCAGGTCGTAGAGACGGGCTTCCTCCTGTGAGACCTCTCGCGCCACCTGGTCGGGCGTCCGAAACGATTCCCCGGCCGGCCGAATCGCCTCATGCGCCTCTTGGGCATTACGGACCTTGCTGCGGTAGACGCGAGGGGCGTCGGGGAGGTACTCGGAGCCGTAGAGACGGGCCACCTGATCCCGGGCCGCCGCCACAGCCGCCTCCGAGAGCGCCGTCGAATCGGTCCGCATGTAGGTGATGTAGCCGTTCTCGTAGAGGCGCTGGGCCACCTGCATCGTGCGCTGCGAGGAGTAGCGCAGCTTGCGCCCCGCCTCCTGCTGCAGTGTCGAGGTGCGGAACGGGGGGTACGGAGAGCGGCGATACGGCTTGCGTTCGACGGTGCGCACCGAGAACGACGCGTCGGCCAGGCCCGCCACGAGTTCCTCGGCGCCGCCCCGGTCGAGGAGCACCACGTCGTTGCGCCGGAGAACTCCGACCTCGTCGAAATCCTTCCCCGCAGCGACCCGGGCTCCATCGATGGAAACCAGCGTTGCCGTGAATCGGCCGGCATCGGCGGCGAGGAAGGATCCCTCGAGATCCCAGTACGAAGCAGAGCGGAACCGCATGCGCTCCCGCTCCCGCTCGACGAGGATCCTCACCGCCGGGCTCTGCACCCGTCCCGCCGAGAGGCCGGGGCGGACCATCTTCCACAGCACCGGCGACACTTCGTACCCGAAGAGCCGATCGAGGATGCGACGCGCCTCCTGGGCATCGACCAGACGCCGGTCGAGGTCGCGGGGTTCGGCGAGGGCGTGCCGGATGGCTTCCGGGGTGATCTCGTGAAACACCATCCGCCGCACCGGCACCTTCGGGTTGAGCACCTCGAGGAGGTGCCAGGCGATCGATTCCCCCTCCCGGTCCTCATCGGTGGCGAGATACAACTCACTGGCTTCCTTGAGGAGACGGCGCAGTTTGCTGATCTGTTGCTTCTTCTCGCCGGGGACGACGTAGAGGGGCTTGAAGTCGTTGTCCACGTCGACGCCGAGCCGGGCCCACTCCTCCTGCTTGTAGGCCTTGGGGACGTCGTCGGCCCGGCGCGGCAGGTCGCGGACGTGACCGATCGATGACTCCACGGTGAAGTCGACACCGAGGAATCCGGCGATGGTGCGCGCCTTTGCGGGCGACTCGACGATGACGAGTTTCGTGGACATGTCCTCTCGGGGCGGCATGGATTCAGGCCGCGGATTGGGGGAAACCGACCCTAACTTCTACGACCAGTCGGCTCCCATGTCAAGGTTTGGGTGGTGAGAGGCCTCCGACGAGCACCTCGTCGAGACCCTCCCGGAGCCGGGTCACCACCGCCTCCCAGGTGAACTCCTCAAGGACCCGGCGGCGGCCCGCCGATCCCAGGGAACCGGCTGCGACCGGGTCGGCGAGCAGCAACGAGATCCCCTCGTCGAGGTCGCGATCTCGCCGCACTATGAAGCCGGTGACGCCGGGGACGACCGTCTCGAGGCTCCCGCCGGAGTCACCGGCGAGCACCGGTAGCCCGGTTGCTCCCGCTTCCAGGAACACGAGCCCCAGACCCTCGACTTCGAGACCGAACCATCGGGACCGGCACGGCATGGCAAAGAGCGTCATCTCCCGATAGAGGCCGGGGAGTTCGGACCACGGCACCCCCACCTCGAAGCGGACCGGGATCCCCAGCCGCTCGGCGGCGGCGCGCAGCCGCTGCTCCTGACGGCCCGAGCCGACCAACAAGACCTCGGCATCGGTGCCGGACCGGCGCAGTCGGGCGACGGCCTCGAGCACCCGTCGCTGGCCCTTGCGGGGCACGAATCGGCTCACGCACCCGATCACCGGATCCGTGGGGGGCGTCGGCGCGGGCCGGAAAGCCTCGACGTCGACACCCGCACCGATGTAGTGAACCCGCCGACCGGTGAGGCGTTCCACCTTGCCCGCCGTATACCGGCTCACCGCAAACCGGGCATCGGCTTCTCGGAGGGGGCGGCGCAGGAGTTGTCGCGTGACCGGGAATGCGGCCGGGATGGTCACCTCGGCCCCATGGCACAGGACCGCGTAGGGAACACCCGTGGAACGGCGCAACCCGGGTCCGAGGAACGTGAGGGGATGCGGGGCACCGAAGAGCACGACGTCGGGCCGGAAGTCGGCGATCTGGTTCTCGACCCAGATCCGCACCCGCCGGGTGGGCCACATGAAGGCTCGATGGCCGCGCACGACTTCGGGGTCGGCGCCTTCGTCGGCGGGCGCCAGCACCCGAATCGGGTCGGGGTAGGCGGCCACCAGGTTTCCGAGGTACTGCTGGATGCCGCCCGGCTTGGGCGGATAGTCGTTGGTGACCAGGAGCACCCGCACCGTCAGTATCCGATCACGCCGTAGCCCGAGAGAGCCGGGCCCGTCTCCCCGAGCCGCACACTCGTGACCGAGGCGTTGCGGGGCAGGACCAGCCGGTGACGCCGACCGAACTCTGTCCCCAGCACTCGAATCGCGTAGCCGCGAATGATGGCGCCGTGGGTGATCAGCGCCGGGTGGTCGCCGAGACGCCCCGCCTCCTCCACCACCCTCCCGAGGCGGGCCCCCGCCCCGGCGAGGGTCTCCCCTTCGGTGCCTCGGGGAAGATCCCGGCCCTCGACCATCACGGCCCGCCACTCGTCGGGGTACTGCAACGAGATCTGGGCCGGCGTCAGGTCCTCCCACCGGCCGAAATCCATTTCGACCAGATCCTCGCGGACATCCGGCTCGATGCCGCGAGCGGCGCCGAGGACCCCAGCAGTCGCTCGGGCGCGCTGCCGCGGGGAGCAGGCGATATGAGTCACACCGTTGAGCCACGACGCCAGATGGGCGGCCTGTCGCTCTCCCTCCTCGGTCAGCAGGTCCTCGCCGGTCCCCTGGTAGCGACCGTCGAGGTTGGCCTGGGTCTGGGCATGCCTGATGAGGGACACGACCGGGCCCACGATCTGCGGATGGGGGGTGGTGGTCGTATGCGACGAGTCGTTGAACGACAGGATCCGGTGATCACCGTCGGAGTTCTCCAGCACCGTCAAGGCGGCGTTCTCCACCCGATCGATCGGCCAGGGACGGCCTCGATCCCGGAACCCAAGGATCCCGGCAACGATGCTGTGGATCGCCCCACCGTGGGTGAGCACCAGGATGTGGGGACCGCCCCCGTCGCCGGAGCCGAGGCGCCGCAGGGCGGCGTCGATGCGCAGGCCGAACTCCCGCCAGGTCTCCCCACCGCCCAGCGACACGTCTCCGCCGCGACCGAGTGCTTCCAGCTCGTCGCGAAAGCGGTCGATCACCTCCTCGCGGGTGAGGCCCTCCCAGCGGCCGATATCGACCTCCCGCCAGGCCGGATCGACAACCGGTTGGAGGCCGGCGAGTTCGGCCGTCTCCAAGACACGGCCGAGATCGGAGGCGATCACGACGTCGAAGGACTGCTCGGCGAGGCGTTCGCCGAGATCGAGGGCCTGGCGCCGCCCCAGTTCGGTGAGAGGGGCATCGCCCTGGCCCTGCCACACGTGCTCGACGTTGGCGATGGTTTCGCCGTGACGAACGAAGGTGATGGAGGTCATCCCGCCGCCGTAGGCTAGAGGAGCGGATGATCCTCCAGATCCCGGCCCGGGCCGACGACGGCTCTCTCTAGACGAAAGCCGAGGCAAAGATCAGGCTCACGATCGTCATCACCTTGATGACGATGTTCATCGCCGGCCCCGAGGTGTCCTTGAACGGGTCCCCGATCGTGTCGCCGACGACGGCCGCCTTGTGCGCCTCGGAGCCCTTGCCCCCGAAGGCGCCGGCCTCGATGAACTTCTTGGCGTTGTCCCAGGCGCCGCCGGCATTGGCCATGAAGATCGCCAGCAGGAAGCCGGTGACGAGCGCCCCGGCCAGGTAGCCGCCGAGCGCCTGCACGTCGATGAAGCCGATGACGAGGGGGATCGCCACCGCCAGGGCACCGGGGATGATCATCTCTCGCAGCGCGGCCGCAGTCGAGATGTCGACACAGCGGGCGTATTCGGCCCGAACCCCCGGCTCGCCCTCGCGCAGGCCGGGGATCTCCCGGAACTGGCGACGCACCTCCTCGATCATCTGGTTGGCAGCGCGTCCCACGGCCTTGATGGTCAGGGCCGCGAACAGGAAGGGGAACATCCCCCCGAGGAAGAGCCCGACCGTGGTCTCCACCTCGAGGATGTTGATCACGTCGAGCACCGGCTCTCCGGCGGCGGCATTGACCGCCTCCCGGAAGGCGAAGAACAGGGCGAGTGCGGTCACCGCCGCCGACCCGATGGCAAAGCCCTTCGCCACCGCGGCGGTGGTGTTCCCGAGCGAATCGAGGGCGTCGGTGGATTGGCGCACCTCGGGATCGAGATGGGCCATCTCGGCGATGCCGCCGGCGTTGTCGGCGATCGGACCGTAGGCGTCCACCGACACGGTGATGCCGAGCGTGGCCAGCACGCCGATGGCGGCGATGGCGATGCCGTAGATCCCACCACCGTCCTCGATGGCCAGCTGGCCGGCCCAGTGGGAGCCGGCGATCCCGGCAGCCACCACTGTGACGCTGAAGGCGGCCGACCGCATCCCGTCGGCGATACCGGCCAGCACCACGGTGGCCGGTCCGGTGCCCGACTGGCGAGCGATCTCCTTGACCGGCCGATAGTGGTCGCTGGTGAAGATCTCGGAGAGCTGACCGATGGCGAGGCCGACGACCAGTCCGATCAGCACGGCCAGGAAGAAACCGATTTCGTTGTCGACCCCGTTCACATCGCCGAACATCCAGTAGGAGAGTCCGAGCACGGCCAGCACCGTGATACCGGCGGCGCTGTAGGTGCCCTTGTGGAGGGCGGCCGCCAGGTTGCCCCCGGTGGGCCGCACCAGGAAGGAGCCGAGGATCGAGGCGCCCATTCCGACGGCTGCCACCGCCAAGGGAAACACGATCGCCCACAGCGCCAGATCCGGGTTGGAGCGGAACGCCACTGCGGCGTAGGCGATCGGGGCGATCATCGACCCGACGTAGGACTCGAAGAGGTCGGCGCCCATCCCGGCGACGTCACCCACGTTGTCGCCCACGTTGTCGGCAATGACCGCCGGGTTGCGGGGGTCATCCTCGGGGATGCCGGCTTCGACCTTGCCCACCAAGTCGGCCCCCACGTCGGCGGCCTTGGTGTAGATGCCGCCGCCGACTCGGGCGAAGAGGGCGATCGAGGAACCACCCAACCCGACGGCCGTGATCACGTCGATGGCATTATCGACTTCGAGCCACTCCACGAACACCAGATAGGCCAGGGCCAGCCCGGCGAGCCCGAGACCGGCCACCGAGAAGCCCATCACCGCACCGCCGCGGAATGCGAGCGGGAGCGCTTCCCGGATGCCGCCGCGGCGGGCCGCTTCGGTGGTCCGGGCGTTGGCCGCCGTGGCGATACGCATGCCGATGAACCCGGCCGTGCCGCTGAGCAAAGCGCCGAAGACGTAGGCGATCATGCCCCACGGGCGGCCCCAATCGAGCAGCCCGAAGATGAGCCCGGCCATCACGATCACGAAGACGCCGACCCACAGGTACTCCCGCCGCAAGAAGGCCATGGCGCCCTCACGGATCGAGGCGCTCAGCTCCTGCATCTCGTCGCTTCCCGGCGGTGCGGCGAGCACCCGGCGCCCGTAGTAGACGGCCAACAGCAGACCGGCCGCCCCGGCGGCCACCGCGATGTACACCCAACTGATCGCGTCCACGATCACTCCCCACACAGAGATTCCGGAACGGGCCGGATTATAGGAGCCGAACCCGGCGCTCCCGCGGCCGGCCGGCCCCTATTTGCGCCACAGCTCCCGGGTGAAGAGCAGGAGGACGGGGAAGATCTCGAGGCGGCCCACGATCATGAGGAACGAGAGCAGCCACTTGCCGGCCGCCGGGACCGCCAGGTAGTTGGCGGACGGCCCGACGTCGCCGAGACCGGGACCGATGTTGCCCAGCGCCGAAGCCACCGCCGAGGCCGAGGTCACGAGATCGAGGCCGGCACCGAGGCTCGATTCGATGACCCCCATCGCCACCGTGCCGGTCATGAACAGCATCATGTAGAAGACGAAGAACGACTGCACGCTTTCGACGATCGCGTCCGGCACCGGCTCCGATCCGAGCCGAGCCACGAACACCCCCCGAGGGTGAATCACCCGGCGCAGGTCGGCCCTGCCGGCGCTCGTCAGCACGCCGATCCGATAGGTCTTGATGGCGCCGGCCGTCGAACCGGCCATGCCCCCGACGAACATCAGACCCACAGCAGCGATCTGGAGGCCCGACACCCAGGCCCCGAAATCGGCGGTCGCATAACCGGTGGTGGTGACCAGGGAGACCGCGGTAAACAGGGAATCCCGCACCGTGCCTGCAACCTCTCCGCCCCACTCACCGATGACGAAGAAGAGTGTTGCGCCGGCGAGGATCATCACATAGAGGCGGAACTCGGGGTGACGTCCGTACTCGCGTGGGTTCTGCAGCCCGCGGAAGTGGAGGGCGAATGAGGTCCCGGCCAGGATCATGAAGGCGATCACGACCCACTGTGAATAGGCGGTGAAGGCACCCAGCGACCGGGCATCGGTGCCGAAGCCGCCGGTGGACATGGTGGTGAAGGCGTGGGCGATCCCTTCGAAGAGGCTCATGTCTCCGGCGGTGAGCAGCACCACCTCCAGGGCGGTGATGCCGACGTAGACCCACCACAGACGGCGGGCCGTTTCCCGGAACCGCGGCGTCAGCCGGTCCGGGTGCGGTCCCGGCGATTCGGCGCGTGCGAGCTGCACCCCCCCGACCCCCAAGAGGGGAAGGATCGCCACGCTCAGAACGATGATGCCCATCCCGCCCAGCCATTGCGTCAATGCCCGCCACAGCAGCATGCCCTTGCCCAGGACCGCGGGATCGGGAAGGATCGATGAACCGGTGGTGGTGAACCCGGCCGCGGTCTCGAAGAAGGCGTTCGTGGGTCCGTCGATCGATCCGGTGAGGAGATACGGGAGTGATCCAAACGCGGCGATGGCAAACCACGACAGACCGACGGCGGCAAAGCCCTCACGAGCGGTCAGTTCACCCTTGCGGCCCATCAACCGCCAAGCAACCACCCCGGCCGCCACCGTGATGAGAGCCGCCAGGGCGATCCACCCGGCGTCCGATGTCTCCCCATAGATGAGGGCCACGACGACGGCTGCCAGCATCGACACGCCGATTGCGGCAACGACGGCTCCGACGATGTAGACGAGCCGTCTGAGATGCATGGCTAGGGAGCGAACAGTCGCTCGACAGCGGGAATGGCATCAGGAAGGGCCAGCAGGATGAGCCGGTCCCCGGCCATGATGACGGTGTCACCGTGGGGGACGAAGGCTTCGCCGTTGCGCATGACCCCACCGACGATGGCCGACTTGGGCAGTCCGATGTCGACGAGGGTCTTGCCCACGGCGGGGCTGGAAGGTTCGACCTGGAGCTCGATGGCCTCCGAATCGCTGTCCTGGAACGTCGCCACCGAGTGGATCCGGCCGCGCCGAACGAAACGCAGGATGGCATTGGCTGCGGCCAGACGGCTGGACACGCCCGAATCGATGCCGACACCGGCCAGCAGATGGACGAACTCGAACCGATGGAATCGCGACACGGTGACCGGCACCCCGAGGGCCTTGGCGACGAGGCAGCCGATGATGTTGACCTCATCCCAGCCACTCAGAGCCAGCACCACATCGACACCGTCGACACCTTCGTCCTCCATCACCCTGGGGTCGGTGGGGTCGCCGCAGACGACCACGACCCGATCGTTGTCCTCGGAGATCCGGCGGCATCGCTCGGGGTCGCTGTCGATGAGGATCGTGGTGACGCCGGACCGCGACAGCAATCCCGCAGTGAGCTCGGCGACGCGAGTCCCCCCGAGCACCATCACCTTCTGTGCCAGGTGCTCTTCGAGACCCATCAACGCCAGGGCCTCGGCCGAGTCCTTGCCGGCGGACATCACCAGCACGTGGTCGCCGGCGGCGATCTGGGAGTCACCCCGGGCGACGAGGGTGTCGCCGTCGTGCACGATCGCAGCCACGATCCAGTCCCAGCCCGTGACCTGGGCCCGCAGCTCGCCGAGGCTGAGGCCGGCCAGCGGAGCATCGGGCTGGACGTAGCCGCCGAGCATGGTGAGGGCGCCGTCGGCGAACTCGACCACCTCCGATACCCCGCCCTTTCGAACGAGTCGTACCAGTTCGCGGGCCAGGGTCTCCCCAGGATCGATGATCACGTCGACGCCGTGGATCCCATGGCTCGATCGGAGCGAGGCATCCTCGACCCGCGCCACCTTGGTGGGAACGTCGAAGGATGCGGCTTGCTGGCACGCGAGGATGTTGACGGCGTCGGACGACGTCACCGCGATCATCAACTGGGCGTCGCCCACGCCCGCTTCCCGGAGCACGGTCCTGCTGGCACCGTTCCCCTCGATCACCAGCGCGTCGAGGTCGCCCTGGAGTTCGGCCGCCCGAACCGGATCCGATTCGATGACGACGATGTCCTGGCCCTCGAGCGAGAGCCTCTCTGCGAGGTGAGAGCCGACGGCACCGGCGCCGACGATGATGATCCGCATACTGCTCGCAGTACTCCTACGACCACGTCAGCGTAGCCCCATGCGACCGGGTTCCCGTCCTCGGACGCCGGTCGAATCTGGTGCACGGACCGGGGCTCACTAGCCTGACCCGAACCATGGCTGATGACCGGGTTCACGTCACCTGGCTCCACTCGGACCGGACCGTGCCGAGGAGGTTCGTTCGCCCTCTCATCGAGTTCACTCACGTGGAGTCGGCGGGCGGCATCGTCTTGCTGGTGGCGGCCGTCATCGCCCTCGTGTGGGCCAACGCTCCATTCGGAGAGACCTACGAGGAGTTCTGGGAGATCCACATCGACCTCCAGATCGGGGGCTTCCACTTCGAGGAGTCGCTGCGCCATTTCGTCAACGACGGGTTGATGGCGATCTTCTTCTTCGTCGTCGGCCTCGAGATCAAGCGGGAGCTGGTGATCGGCGATCTCCGCGACCCGAAGGCGGCGGCCCTCCCGGTCATCGCCGCCCTGGGCGGGATGATCGTGCCGGCCGTCCTCTACCTGGTGATCGTCGGTGATGGGGACGCCACCCGGGGATGGGGGATTCCGATGGCCACCGACATCGCCTTCTCGGTCGGCATCCTGTCGCTGATGGGTCGCCGGGCGCCGGTGGGCGCCAAGCTCTTCCTGCTGGCCGTGGCGATCGCCGACGACATCGGGGCCATTGCCGTCATCGCCATCTTCTACACCGAGGACCTCCTCATGGGCTGGCTCGGGGCGGCGATCGCGGGCTTGGTGGTGATCGCTTTCGCCTCCCGGATCGGCATCCGATCGATGGTCTTCTACGGCATCGCCGGGTTTGCGACGTGGTTCTTCCTGCTCGAATCGGGGGTCCACGCCACCCTCGCCGGAGTGGCCCTCGGCTTCCTGACCCCGGCCCTGGCGATGTACTCCGACAGCGAGTACCACGACAGGACGCAGCGGATCGTCGACCGCCAGGAGTTCGACAGCGCCGCCCCCCGCTCCGAGGAGCGAGTCAACCAGGACGCCCTGGAGGTCTCGGCAATCGCCCGGGAATCGGTGCCGCCTCTGCGCCGCCTCGAAGTGGCGCTCCACCCCTGGTCGTCTTTCCTGGTCGTCCCGATCTTCGCCCTGGCAAATGCCGGCGTGAGTTTCGCCGGCGTCGACATCCTCGAAGCGGCCACGCACCCGGTGTCGCTCGGGGTCGCCGTCGGGCTCGTGGTCGGCAAGACCTTCGGCATCAGTTTGTTTGCCTTTGCCGCCGTTCGGCTGGGGTTGGGCAAGCTGCCCCGACTGACCACATGGGGCCACATCGTGGGGGTGGCCGCCGTTGCCGGGATCGGTTTCACGGTCTCGCTCTTCGTGACCGGTCTGGCCTTCACCGAAGGGTTGCTCGCCGACCGGGCCAAGATCGGCATCTTCATCGGGTCGACGTTGGCCGGTGTGCTGGGGTGGCTGATCCTGCGGGCCATGCAGCCCACCCCGAGTGGTCAACCCCAAGCCCGGGACGACGCGGAGCAGTCGGAAACGGCCGGTGCCGAGGCCCGCTAGAGTCCGCGAAGTGCGCCCCCCAGCCCTCCTGATCATCGGCGCGTTCGTGGCAACGCTCTCCCTGGGAGCCCTCGGCGTGCTCGTGGTGTTCGGCGACTCGACTGCCGAAGTGCCCACCTCGTTCACGATCGCCGAGACCACCACCACCACCGAGGCCGGGGTCTCCCGCACCCTCCCGGCACCGTCGACCACCGAAGCCGCGACCGGGTTTGCGATCACGGTGGAGCTGGAGAACGCTCCGGCGCTGCAACGCGAGGTTCAGGCCTTCTACTCCTGGCTGGCCGACCCGGAGGAGAGTGAGGCCCCGGTGCTGCCCCCGGGACTCGCCGAGCACATCGGTGAGATCGAGCTCACCGCGAATCTCGCGCTGACGGGAACGGTGTCGCGCGCCAAGCTCGAGGACGAGTCGCGGATGGCGGTGGTGCTGCTCGACGAAGACGTGATCCTGGTGGTGAACGAAGGATCGGGGTGGCAGATCGTCGGCGCCAAGATGGCTCGCTTCGAGCGCACCGCCTGGTACGGGCCGCCGGTCCGCCACGTCATGGTGATCGGGTCGGACGCCCGGCCGGGTGAGAGCCAGCGGGAGTTCCGGGCCGACAGCATCCACATCGTCTCGGCCGCCCTCGACGAGAGCAAGGGTGCCGTCGTCGGGTTCCCCCGCGACACCTACGTCACGGCCTCATACGGCGAGGACAAGTTCACCCACGTCAATGTGAGGGACGGCACCGGGGGCATGGTCACGGTGGCCGAGAACATCTCCGGCCTGGAGATCGAGGGCTACCTCATCACCGGCTTCCAGGGCTTCACCCAACTGGTCAATGCCTTCGGCGGCGTCCCCGTCGACGTGCCGTTCAGCATGGCCGAACCAAAGTCGAAGGCATACCTCGACGCCGGGCTCCAGATACTCGATGGGCCCAATGCCCTCGCCTTCTCACGCAATCGCTCGATCCGAGGAGGGGACTTCACCAGGTCGTTCCATCAAGGCATGGTCATCCTGGGTGCGCTCACCGACGCCGCCACCCGGGGAATCGAGGCGCTCCCCGACCTGGTCAAGACGCTCACCGAATACACCTGGACCGACCTGACCCCGGCCCAGCTCCTCACCCTCGGGGCGGTGGCCTTCGAGATCGATCCGCTCCAGGTGGGCAACCTGGTGTTGCCGGGCAACGTGACGACCCGGTCGGGAGCCAGCGTGGTCGTGCTCGACGAGGCGGTCGACGCCATCTTCGACGACCTCGCCGACGGCTGGCTGAGTCCGGAAACCCTGGCGCAGCAGCCATAATCTCTCCGCAGTGACCTCCACCTGGGCCCTTGCGGCCGGTTCCGACGCCTCCGAGGCGCTTCAACGGTTCGACGTGCCGCTGTGGCTGTGGCCGGTCTTCCTCGGCGGCGTGGCCGCCCTCCTGCTCATCGATCTGCTGGTGCTCCACCGCGAGGCCCACGAGATCTCGATGCGCGAGGCGGCCGTCACCTCGGCGGGGTGGGTGAGCCTGGGCGTCGCCTTCACGCTCGTGGTGTGGGCAGTGATCGGGTGGGATGCCGCCGGTCAGTACCTGACGGGATTCGTGATCGAGAAGTCGCTGTCGGTGGACAACGTCTTCGTCTGGGCGGTGATCTTCACCTTCTTCTCCGTGCCCGGGAAGTATCAGCACCGGGTTCTGTTCTGGGGGATCTTCGGGGCTCTGGTGCTGCGGGCGATCTTCATCTTCGCCGGGGTCGCCCTGCTGGAACGGCTGAGTTGGTTGCTGTTCGTCTTCGGCGGTCTCTTGATCTTCACGGCGATCCGGGTGGTGCGCCACACCGGCGAGGAGATCCACCCCGAGCGAAACCCGGTCCTGAAGCTGGTGCGGCGCTTCGTTCCGGTGACCGCCGACTTCGACGGCCAGCGGCTGTTCACCAAGGAGAACGGGAGACGGTTGGCGACCCCGTTGTTCGTCGTGCTGGTCCTGGTAGAGGCCACCGACGTGGTGTTTGCGGTCGACTCGGTGCCCGCCATCCTGGCGGTGAGCCGCGACCCCTTCGTGGTGTTCAGCAGCAACGCCCTTGCGATCCTCGGCCTCCGAGCGCTCTACTTCCTGCTCGAAGGAGCCCGGGAGAAGCTCGTCTATCTCAACTGGGGCCTGGGGGTGATCCTCACCTACGTCGGCGTGAAGATGCTGGTCTCCGAGTGGTATCACATTCCCACCCTGCTCTCCCTGTCGGTGATCGCCGTGGTCCTGGCAATCACGATCGTGGCGTCGCTCCGAGCCACTCGGGAACCACAGCCGACACCGGAGGAGGTCCCATGAGTATCGATCTGATCGTGGTCGGGATCGGCGAGTCCCCCGGCTCGCAGGCGGCGGCCCGATGGGCGGGGGAAGCGGCGGCCCAACTCGGTGCCCGGATCGTCGCCGTCCACGCCTACGAGCCGCTCGATCACCTCGACGACATCGGCCCGGGGGTCGACTTCGCCGACGTGCGAGAGGACGTCGCCGCGCTAATGGAGCAGGTGTGGTGCCAGACTTTCCGTGCCTCCGACGTTCCCTTCGAGATGAGGCTCGCGGAAGGCCGCCCGGCGGCCGTTCTGATGGACGTCGCTCGAGAGGTCGACGCCGACCTGATCGTGGTCGGAACCCGTCGCATGGGAGCGGTCGCCGCACTCGCCATGGGTAGCACCGCCGACGAGATCATGCGGGAGGCCCTGCGGCCGGTGGTGGTGATTCATCCGCCCGAGGAGTAGAGCGGAACCGGCGTCGCCGCCCCACCCACCACAGGACTCCGAACACCGCCACAACGGCCGACCCGGTGACCACGGCAACCCCGAGAAAGCCGCCGTCCGATGTCGCTTCATCCACAACCGGCGTACGACCGGGCGGTGTGTCGTACCACACGCCGACGTCGCCGAGCCCGGTGGGCCGATCCTCGTCCTCGACCGGGGTGCCGAACAGCTCCCGGGTACCGACCGAGACGGTGAAGCGGGCTGCGGCATCGCCGGTGACCGAGAAGCCGTATGTCCCGGCATCGGCCGCGATCCGCCACTCGCCGAGTTCCACATACCGCGTCCCCGAGAACGGCTCGAGGAACGGCTCGCCTCGCACCGGGAGGAAGGTTGCCTCGGTCCCATCGGGGGCGATCATGGTGAGCCGGGGCAGAGCCTCATCGGGAAGGCCCCGTTCCGGGACGAGGTCGGGAATCAGCAGACCGACCACGATCTCGTCACCGACGGCGAAGCCCACCCGGAAGCCTCGGGTGTCACCGGGCTCCTCCAGCGACCCGTAGACGGCGAACGAGATGGTTCCGTCGGGAATGCGGGGTCCGTCGGCGGGGGTGGTGTCGCCCTCCCCCAGGACCAGGGGCTGATGGGCCCCGACTGGGGCGGCGGTGATGATCACCAGGGCGACGGCGGCGGCAAGGATGAAACGGGCCGGCATGGCCGGGAACCCTACGGCCGCCCGGTTCCAATGCGAACCCCATGGGATCGCTCCATGCCGAGACGGATTCGCCTCGCCGCCTACGCCCTCTGCGTCGCCGACGGCCCGGTGCTGCCGACCCGGATCTCGGCGGACGGGGGCGCCCGGGGCCAGTGGACGTTGTCGGGCGGCGGACTGGAGTGGGGCGAGCACCTCACCAACGGCCTCAATCGAAAGCCGTACGAGAAGACCGGGCTCCGCGCTGTCGTCCGAGGCGTGCCCGGTGTCGACTCCCTGGTGATCCCCGCCGAGGAAGGCCGATCATCGGGATCGGAGACGATTCTCTCGGTGCGCATCGTCCATGTGGTCGAGTGCCGGGGCAAGCCCGAGGTGGCGGAGGTCGGCGGGTCCGTCGATGCCGACCGTTGAGTTCCACTCGACGAGGTGAGCGACCATCCCACCGTCCACCTGATCACCTTTGCCCTGGAGACGGCGGGGCTGCGCTGATCGGCTCTCAGCCCAGCGGGTGGTGCCCGAACTCCTCGACGGCGTCGACCATGGCCAGCACGTTGGCGGCCGGCACGTCCTCCATGACGGTGTGGACCGAACTGACCATGTACCCGCCGCCGGGACCGAGCAGCGAGATCACCCGCCGCACTTCCTCACGCACCTGAGCGGGGGTGCCGTGGGGAAGCACCTGCTGGGTGTCGATGGCCCCGCAGAAGACGAGCCGATCACCCCACTGTTCCTTGAGACCGGCGAGGTCGGCCATCTTCCCGGCCGAGGTCTGGATGGGGTTGAGCACGTCGACACCCATCTCGATGAAGTCCTCCATGAGAGGGAAGACATCGCCGTCGGTGTGGAAGAACACCTTGGCGTCTGTGCGCTCCTTGATGAACGAGATGTAGTCGGCGTGGACCGGCTTGAGCATCTCCCGGTACATCTTGGGGGACATCAACAGGGACTCCTGCGTGCCCAAATCGTCGCCGATCTTGATGATGTCGACGTTGTGGCCGAGTGCCTCCAGGAAGTGGCCCATCAGGGTCTTGCAGAGGCTCTCAATCTTCCACAGCAGCGCCTCGGCGAAGTCGGCGTGGAGCGCCATGTTCCGCAGGAAGATGTCCATGCCCTGCATGGCGAAGGCCCGCTCCAGCGGGAACAGGAGCCACGGGGTGGCCATGATCGCGTACCGGTCCTCGGCGGCGATCTGGGCGGCATCGGCGGCCACGTGGGCCACCCGGGTGGGATCGTCCATGTCGGGCCACGGGTAGTCCTCGATCTCGGCGAGCGTGGTGGCCTCTGCCATCGGGTGGACGATGGGGAACCACTCACCCAGATTCACCTCGCGGGCACCCGCACCCCATGAGGAGAGGTAGTCGCTGTGGGGTTCTCGGTTCGCGTTGCGTTCCAGGACCTCGGCCGGTTCTCGATCCCACACGCCGCGCACGTCGGTCCCCAGCCGCTGCAGGGTCTCCTCGTCGACGGCGGCGGTGCCCAGCTCGGGCCAGTCGTAGAGGTAGCGATCGGGGGCCTCGATACCGGCCAGCCGCTTGAGCTCCCGGTAGGTCCCCATCTTGATCCCGGTGGCGTTGCTCACTCCGAGCGCAATCGGAACCCGGTCCGGTTCCTCGTGGGCCAGAGCGGCGAGGATCCGCTCCCTGGGCGTCATCGTCATCCCGGCGGCCTCTTCATTCGAGGACGACCCAGCATACCGGGGGGTTGGTCACGGCCTCTCCCTACCATCGCCCCGTGGACGAGGTCATTGCCGCCTGGCGCTCCGATCCCGACCGTGTCGACCGGATTGCCCACATCGAGACCGTGCCGGCTCGCGCCCCGATCTTCGAGGACCTCGACCCACCGCTGGAGGGTCTGCTCGCCGAGGCGCTTCGGGATCGCGGCATCGAGCGGCTCTATCGCCATCAGGCGCAGGCGATCCGCCGGGCCCGGAACGGTATCAACACGGTGGTGGTGGCGGGAACGGCATCGGGGAAGTCGCTGTGCTACCAAGCCCCCATCGCCGAGGCGTCCCTCGCCGATCCCCACGCCACGGCTTTGCTCCTCTTCCCGACCAAGGCGCTCACCCAGGACCAGTTCCGGACGCTGCACGGGCTGGGGCTCGCCCCTCTCAGCCCCGCGGTCTATGACGGTGACACCGACCGCGACGATCGGGCCTGGATCCGCCGTCACGCCAACACAGTGCTCACCAATCCCGACATGCTCCACATCGGGATCCTTCCTCATCACGCACGCTGGGCCACGTTCCTGTCCCGACTCCGCTACGTGGTGCTCGATGAGATCCACGTGCTGCGAGGGATCTTCGGGAGCCACGTCGCCAATGTGATCCGCCGCTTGCGCCGCCTGGCCACCCACTACGGCGCCCGACCCACCTTCGTGACCTGCTCGGCCACGATCGGCAACCCCGCCGACCTGGCCGCCAAGCTGGTCGGCCTCCCCTTCGAGGCGGTGGAGCAGGACACGTCGCCGACGGGAGCCAAGCACTTCGTGATCTGGAATCCCCCCCAGAGCGACGACGGCGACCGCCGCAGCGCTCTCGCCGAGGCCACCGACGTCTTCGTCGATCTGGTCCGCCGCAAGCAGCACACGATCGCTTTCACCCGGAGCCGAAAGGGGACCGAGCTGGTCTACCGCTGGGCCCGCGATCGCCTCGAGGACGATCTCCGCGACCGCATCGCCCCTTACCGCAGCGGCTACCTTCCCGCCGAGCGGCGCACCATCGAGCAGCGTCTCTTCGACGGCGACCTGGTGGGGGTCACCGCCACCAACGCGTTGGAGCTGGGCATCGACGTGGGAAGCCTCGATGCGGCGGTGCTCACCACCTTCCCCGGCACGATCGCCTCGTTCCGCCAGCAGGCGGGGCGGGCGGGCCGGACCCGGGACGAGTCGCTGGCCGTGCTGGTCGCCGGGGAGGACGCTCTCGATCAGTACTTCGTCCATCACCCCGCCGAGCTCTTCGGCCGGCCCTCGGAGGCGGCGGTGGTGAATCCGTCCAACCCCGAGGTGCTGGCGCTTCACGCCGGCTGCGCCGCCTACGAACGGCCCCTCGTCCACGACGACGTGTCGTTCTTCGGCGATGCGCTGGAGGAGCTGCTCCCCGATCTGGTGGCGGCCGGCGACCTGCGCCCCCGGGGACCGCGCCTGTATTGGGGCAGCCGCAGGGCCCCGGCTCCCCGGGTCGACATTCGCACCGCCGGGGGACCTCCGTTCACGATCCTCGACTCCGGCGGCGAGGCGGTCGGCACCATCGACGAGAGTCGGGTCTTCTCCCAGGCGCACCCCGGGGCGGTGTACCTGCACCAGGGTGACGGCTACGTCATCGAACACCTCGACCTCGACGACCGAGTGGTCGTGGCCCGGGCCGCGGAGGTCGGCTACTACACCCAGCCCCACGAGGAGAAGGACGTGTGGGTCAAATCGATCGCGGGCGACGGGACGGTGGGCCGTTTCGGGCTGCGCCACGGGCTGGTCGAGGTGGAGAGCCGGGTGATCGGATTCAAGCGCAAGAGCCTCAACGACGGTTCCACGCTGGGCCTGGAACCGCTCGACCTGCCCGCCCGCCGCTTCACCACGCAGGCGGTGTGGTGGGCCGTCCCCGACGACCTCCTCGATGCCGCCGGGGTGTCGGGCCGAGACGCCCCCGGGACCCTGCACGCCGCCGAGCACACCGCCATCGCCATGCTCCCGCTCTATGCGATCTGCGACCGCTGGGACGTCGGCGGGCTGTCGACCGTGTTCCATCCAGACGCCGGCGGAGCGGCCTGGTTCATCTACGACGGCTACCCCGGCGGGGCCGGCATCGCTCCGATCGCCTTCGCCGCCGCCGAACGCCACCTGCACGCCACGCTCGGGGCCCTGCAGTCGTGCGACTGCGAGCAAGGCTGCCCCTCCTGCGTCCAGTCGCCCAAGTGCGGCAACTTCAACGAGCCGCTCGACAAGGCGGGCGCCATCCGGCTGTTGGGGGCGGGGCTCGGGGCGTCGACGTGACAAAGGTTCCCCACCCGGCGACAGACGACCGACCCCGGTTCGATCGACCGCCCAGCCTGTCGGCTTCGCCCTCCCCACCATTGAGTCGAGCCTCGGCGAATCTTCACGACTCCTCGTCGAGAGCGTCGTGGGCCACCTGGTGGGCGAACTGATTGACGATCTGGATCGCTCCCAGCCAGGCGTGGGCCCCGGGGAGACCCGGCGGTGCCGTCTCTCGGATGAGGACCATGGCGTCCTCGACCAGGTCGTGCGCCGCCCGGAACCGAGCAGCGTCGTCGACCACCGACTCCCCGAGGTCGGCGAGATCCCGGGCGATCTCCTCGAAATCCTCGTCGAATCCCATCGCCGGGCAACGTATCGATTGAGCGGGCCGGGCTCAAGGGGGACGCGTGTCGAGATCGAGAAGCAGCGCAGGCACGAACTCGGCCCGACTCGCGGCCTCGATACGGATACTCCCGACCGGCCACAGCCGAACCCATCGAGCCACCGTCACCGTCACCGTGCGCTCTTCCCAAGAAGGATCTTGCGCACACTCGCAGCTGACGAGTTCGAACCCGTTGAGTCGGGCGAACTCGGCCGCCTCATCGGCCGCCGTGCCCAAGGCTCCGAAGGGCAGGAACGTCACCGGAGCCGCCGCGAGAGCGGCCGCATCAGCCGCCGCCCCGGCCTCGACCCGTGCCCGAAGATAGGTCCCCACCGCCCCCAGGGCTACGCCGAGTATCAAGAGCAGGCCGACGATGCCCAGCAGCGCCAAAGCGGCCGCGCCGCGCTCCTTCATCGTTCGACTCGCATGGAGGACCGTCCGGTGAGCTCCACCGCCCAGTCCCCGAGAACCCCGCCCCCGAGGGGATGCCGGAGAACGACGCTCACGGTCGCTCTTCCGCCGACGACGTGATCCCGGGTCACCGAGACCCGAGATCGCGAGGCGAGTTCGGGGCCGAGGAATCGACGGACCACCGCAACGGCCCGCTCCGGATCCGGGCTGGCGGCCGCCTCCCTGGCGCCTTCCCTCGCGGCCTGACTCACCTCCAGCTGAGTGCGGGCTACCACCGCAATCTCGACGACGGAGACCAAGACCAGCGCGACCAGCGGCACGACCAGAGCGAATTCCACGGCGGCGCTCCCCCGTTCTCTCACGAGCCGGAAGACACGAGGCCCCTGATCCGCTGCACCACCGAGTTGAAGAAGTCGGGAAGCACATCCGATCCCGAGGCCCAGGTGATCAAGGCAACGGCGATCAACGCCGCCGCCACCATGACGAGCGCGTATTCGGCGGTTGCCTGGCCTGATTCGCGATGCATCGTGATCTCCTTCTGATGTCGTCGGTCACGGTGTGATGTCGAGCCGCACCAATGAGCCGGCCACCGCCGGGCCCACGACGAGAACCACGAATCCCGGCAGGATCAAGAGGGCCAGAGGTACCAAGAGCTTCACGGGGAGTCGCCGAGCCGACGCCTGCGCACGGGCGTGGGCCTCGTGCCGCACCTCTCGGGCGAATGCCTCGACCGTGCCCAGTATCGGGGTGCCCGTGATGGCGGCACGGGCCATGAGCCGAAACAGCCGCCGACCCGGGCCCTCCCAGGTCGCAAACGCTGCCGCCACACCCATCGTCGACGTCCGCCGCAGGAGCGTCTCGAGATCGACGCGGAGCGACCGATCGGCGTCACCGGCTGCCTCACGGAGAGCTCCCAGGGGTGGCAGGCCCGAACTCAACCCCAGAGCCAGAACGTCGGCGAGTCGCAAGACGGCCGACGCCTCGTCCTTGGAGGCATCACGTCGAACTCGATGCCGCCGCAACGCTCTGGTCAGCGCAATGGCCGAGGCGGCGACGATGACGGGAAGGAGCCCCGCAATCAGCCCGACGGCCGCAAGCGCGAACAGCCATCGCACAACGGCCGGCGCTGTTCGTGGGGCCACGGCCGTGGCAGCCAAGAGGAAGGCCGTGAGCCTCACGATCGCCGGACCATCCAACCGATCGCGGCCACGCCGAGGGCGATGAATCCGAGCCCGATCCCGACGATCCAGGGGCCGAACCCGGAGAGATCTCGCCACATCGAACCCCTACCTGTGATTCCCAAGATCACGAGGAGCGCGATCGGCGCGCCACCGATCAGCCAAGCCGACGCTCGAGCCTGGGCGGTCAGCGCCCGGCGTTCGCGCTCGAGGACGCTCACATCTTCGGCCCGGCCCGCGAGGGTCAACATGATGTGACCGACCCGTCCTCCAGCCGCATCGGCCAGGCGGAATGCCGATGCGGCCACGATGCCGTTGACGGGCAGGGCCGCCCGCAGAGCAGCCCCTATCTGCACGGCAGAGGCACCGACGCGACTCAGGCGTACGGCTCGATCGAGTTTCAACTCGGGCGAGCGGGATGCCGCCTCGATGAGCCCGGATCGGAGAGAGGCGCCGCCTGCGAGCTCGCCGGCGAGGGCGCGGAGAAAAACAGCCTCCTCCATCGGACCGACCCGCGATCGCAAGACCCGCGTGGCCACCACCGACCACAGAGCCGCCAAGGCGAGGAAGAGCACCGGCTCGACCAAGGCCACCGTGACCACGACGAGCAGCCCCACGGGAACGCCGGCAGCCAGGGCCAGAGCACCGAGGGCACCGATCAGCATTCGTAGACCGGGTCCGGGCCTTCGAGATCCACCCGGGCGATGAGCCCGACCCGGCGGTGATCGGCATGCCGTTCGACATGCACGATCAGATCGACGGCCGAGAGCAACTGCCGGCGAACCGCGTCCTCGGGGACCCTCCGATCCCCCGACACTGCCAGCGTCTCGAGCCGCCAGAGCGCCTCCGCGGGCCCATTGGCGTGCACGGTTCCCATCGAGCCGTCATGGCCCGTGCTCATCGCCTGGATCAGGTCGAGGGCCTCCGATCCTCGAACCTCGCCCACGATGATGCGATCCGGCCTGAGGCGCAGCGCGTGCCGCACGAGCGCCCGAAGCGCGACCTCTCCGGCACCTTCTGCGTTTGGGGGACGCGCTTCGAGTCGCACGATGTGGCCCTGCAACTGGAGTTCGGCCGAATCTTCGATGGTGACCACCCGCTCCTGCGGCGGAATCTCTCGCGACAGCACATTCAGCAAGGTGGTCTTCCCCGAGCCGGTGCCCCCACTCACAAGGAGATTGCGACGATCACGAACAGCCTCTGCGAGCAGATCCGCTCCTTCGGCACGTATGGCCTCAGCGGTGACGAGACCGGAGAGGTCGGCCACAGCGGGGGTGAATCGACGGATGGCGAGGATCGGTCCATCCGGGGCCGCAGGCGGCACCACCGCATGGAGTCGCGATCCGTCCGGCAGCCTGGCGTCGACGGCCGGCGAAGAGCGATCGATGCGCAGACCGAGCGGAGCCAGAGACCGCTCGACCGCAGCAAGGATTGAGGGACGGTCGGGGAAGGTGACTCCGGCGGGTTCCAGCTTGCCGTTTCGCTCCACCCACACTTCGTCGGGAGCGTTCACGAGCACATCACTGACTTCTTGGTCGGCCAGCAGGGACTCGAGGGGACCCAAACCGACGAGCGAGTCCACCGCAGCCGCCGCAATCCCCGGCCCCGACAACGGCGCCTCCTCGGCCGCGATGCGAAGGGCGGCCGACTCGAGATCGCGACGCCGGAGCGGCACATCCGAGTCGATCAGACGATGCACGATCCGCTCTAGTGGTCCCACGAAACCTCCCACACGCGCTTCCAGGCGCGGACCCAGCGATCGCGACCGTGGGGCAGCCGTCCCGCCACGAGCCCGGCAATCGTGCCCACCGCCGGCACCGGAAGCCGGATTCCGGGCCCGGGCAGCCGGGCCGGGATCGGAGTCGCTTGGTAGACGGCCGGCCCATCGACGCGGGGGAAGATCCGACCGGGAAGCATCATCCGCACCGGCACGATCGGGATCGATCTCACGTTGGGAGCCGGTCGGGGCGGCAGCCTCAACACGACCCACGGCCACCCTCGGATGAGTGCCTCGACCACCTGATGGGAGCGCTCGAGGCTCACACCGCCGTTGCGAAGGACCGCAAGGCCCGGCCTCACGCCGAAGAGATCGTCTCGCTGCGGCTCCGAGGCCACGAGACCGGCCAGCGATTTCGTCGACGGATAGTGGGGCCCGGATTCGTCGAGATCAACGACGAGGGTCGGCTCCCCGGCCATGGCACCGGCGAGCCCCAGAGGCGCGAGCGCCCCGAGCAAGCCGTCCTCCGGTGTCCACACGGCGAGCACCGGCATCGCATCCTCGGATCGAGTGCGGGGGCAACGTACCGAGCGGCGACGGCACTCTCAAGGGGTCGGCTTCGAGCGGTCGACGGCGACCCTCAGCAGGTCACATGCAGGACGGCATTGACCTCGGTGTCGTCCAGGGTGCGGATCACCCGGCAGGCCTCGGCGGTGGGCATGATGACGAGCTCCACGCCGAGCCCGTCGGCCTTGTCCCGGACCTCGTCCATGATCGGGAGGCGCCCACCGTGGCCGGAACCGATGATCAGCCGGGGCCGGTTCCACGGGAGGTCCTCTTGGGCCGACAGCGGGGTATGGCCGTAGCGATCCCGGAACGGTCGCGAGGCCTTCTTCTGTCGAGGCCGCACCGATCCGCCTTCGAGAACGACGTCGTGGTCGTAGGTGACCCCCTGCACGACGATCGACCCAAAACCGGGGTAGGTCACATCCATGCCCCAAACATACGTCAGCGGAACCGGGCGGGGTCGAGATCCTCCTGCCGCAGCCCGGAGGCCACCAAGTCATCAGGCGGTTCGGCGCCGGTGACGATCGCCGCCACCCACCGGCCGAGGGCCGGTGACGTCTTGATGCCGGAGCCGCCTTGGCCGACCAGTCAGAAGAACCCCGGGTGGTCGGGATCGAAGCCGGCCGCCGG
Organism: Acidimicrobiia bacterium; assembly: GCA_041551965.1. Lineage (GTDB taxonomy): Bacteria > Actinomycetota > Acidimicrobiia > Spongiisociales > UBA11373 > JBFELU01. The sequence continues at coordinate 24,370 of JBFELU010000014.1, read as the reverse complement.
GACCCGATCCGCGGTGAAGGTCCGCAACCCGGCCCAAGCGTGGTGCACATGACGGATCCCCAGCGTGGTGGCCTCGTTGATACGATCGATCGCCGCCGCCACATCGACCTCCTCGTGACGCACGTCGCCGGGCGGCGCCGGGGTCTCGTCGGCGGGGGATGCCAGCAGATTCACCCCCTCCGGCTTCAGATACCACTGCTCGTCGACGTCGATGAGCATCGGCCATCCCTCGTGTCCTCCCGGGCCGGGGACGGTGAAGGCCGTCCGCCGCAGCGGTCGCAGCCCCAGCGGAGGGACCCCGGCCCGGATCGCCACCTCGTCGCCCCACGCCCCGGCGGCGTCGACCACCACCTCGGCCTCGTAGACGGTATCGCCGGCGGCGACGTTCCACCGGCCGCCGTGTCGGGTGATCTCGGATGCCTCGGCGTGCAGGGCCACCGTGCCCCCGGAACGACGGACACCGCGCAGGTAGCCCTGGTGGAGGGCGGCGACGTCGATGTCCATCGCCCCTGGCTCGATCACGCCCCCGGCGGCGTAGCCGGGACGGAGGGCGGGTACCAGCTCTTCGGCTTCTTCCCCGGTGACGAGCCGCACCGAGGGGACCATGACCTGCGATTCGGCAGCCGTGGTCTCCAACGCCGCTCGTTGGTCCTCCCGGCCCACGAACAGCAGGGGCCTGGTGCTGAGGAGCGGCACCTCGGTGAAACCCTCGGGTGGGTTCTCGAGGAACACCCGGCTACCCATTGCGAGACGCCGGGCGACGAAGGCCGCATAGCACTCGGTGAAGACTGCCGCCGATCGTCCGGTGGAGTGGCGGTCGCCGGCCCCCTCCCGTTCCACCACCACCACCTCGGTGCCGGCGTCGGCGATGGCGAAACCCGCCGAAGCACCGGCGATCCCGGCCCCGATCACGACGACGTCGACCCGCTCCATGGGGGGAGCGTAGGGGGTGTCAGAGCAACAACTGGGCCGCCCAGCCCAACACGATCGCCCCGGCCAGCAGCAGGGCCACCACCAGACCGACGACCCGCTTGCGGGCGATCACCAACAGGCCGGTCACGGCGCCGATGCTGGTGCCGGCCCCGGTGACGATGAAGGCCATCGCCGGACCGGTGCCCATGCCGCCTTCGACGAGGGCGGCGACCAGCGGCAACGAGCCCTCGGTGTTGACGTAGGCGGGGAGACCGATGAGGGCCGCCAGGGGCACCGCCGCCGGGGACGATCCGCCGAGGCTCTCGGTGAGCCAGCCGGTCGGGATCGCCTCGATCAGCAGATACCCGACGGCGGTGAAGGCCAGGAAGAAGGCGCTCAGCTTCCGACCCTGCACGATGAGCTCCCGGCCGAATCGGCGGAGTCGGGTCGGCTGCAGCTCGGTGACGGCGGCGGCGCCGGGACCCGCACTCACCGGGGCCGTGCGGCAGCTCTCGCCGCATCCGCTCGACGACATCCGGGCCTGGCCCCGCAGCCAACCGGATCTGTCCAGCATCCCCCCCACGACACCCGCCCCGATGCCGAGCACGATCGTGCCCACGAACAGGAACCAGGCGAACGGCCACCCGAAGAGCCCGGCCGAGAACACCAACTCGGAGGGGCTGGTGAGGGGCGACGACACCATGAAGGCGACCAGCGGGGCCCAGGGGGCGGAAGCTGCCAGGCCTCCGAGGATCACGGCGGTCGTGCCGCACGAGCAGAAGGGAGTGAGCGCCGCCAGCAGGACCGCGGCCCCGGTGGCCACCCCCACCCTTCGGGACAGCACGGCGGCGACCCGATCGGTGCCGACCAGGGCCTTGAGGGCGGCGGCCGCCACGATCGAGATGACGAGGAACGGCCAGACATGAAGGATGGTGGCTCCGACGTCCCCGGCGACCCTCACGAGCAGGTCGATCACGGCGTTCATGGGTCCTCCCCGTTCTTCTTATATCGATGAACATCGATATGAGGGGATCATTCCTCATTTATCGATGGCTGTCAATATGTCATGGGAAGGAGCCCAAAGGTTTGGGCCGCCCCGCGGGGCGGCCCAAACCTCTTGAGTCGGTCTTCGTCTAGTCGGTGACTTCCTCCCGGCCCGGAAGGATCAGGTTGGCGGCCACGCCGACGACGGCACCGAGTGCCAGACCGGAGATCTGGATGTCGGTGTCGCCGAAGCTGATCGTCAGCGGCGACGAGAGGCCGCTCACGCCGAGGCCGAACACGAGGATCAGCCCGGCGATGATCATGTTGCGCGCCTTGGTGAAGTCGACCCTGCCCTCGACCAGCGAGCGCATGCCGACCGCAGCGATCATGCCGAAGAGGACCACAGAGAGGCCTCCGAGGACCGGCACCGGTACCGTCCGGAGCAGGCCGCCGAACTTCGGGATGAAGCCCAGCAGGATCTCAAACCCGGCGGCGATGCGCAGCACCATCGGGTCGTAGACCCGGGTGACCGCCAGCACCCCTGTGTTCTCCGAGTAGGTCGTGTTGGGCGGACCACCGAGGAACCCGGCCGCCATGGTGGCGAGACCGTCACCGATCAAGGTGCGGTGCACCCCGGGCTCCGCAAAGAAGTCCTTCCCCACGACCCGACCGTTGGCCAGGATGTCGCCCACGTGCTCGATCATCGTCACGAAGGCGATCGGGGCGATCAGGATGATGATGTCCCAATCGAAGGTCGAACTCCACTCGAAGTCCGGCCAAGCCAGCCAATCGGCGTCCTTGAGGGCGTCGAACGGCATGCTGAAGTCGGTCACCCCACTCCAGAACCACGCAAACACGAAGCCGACGATGAACCCGATGAGGATGGGAAGCATCCGGAACAAGCCCTTGAGGTAGATCGCGGCGACGATCACCCCCAAGAGCGTCACGATCGGCGGGAAGATCTTCCGGATGAAACCGGGACCGATCAGGGCGACCAGTCCCGCCATGCCGAGATACAACAGGCCGGCACACAGGATGCCGATGCCGATCGCCGACCAACTCGGCTCGTCGGACAGCGCCGCAGCCGCCAGGATCGGCGGGATGAACGCGAAGGACGATCCCAGGAAGACCGGGACCATCATCTTCGTGACCAGGTGGAACAGCAGCGTGCCGACGCCTGCCGAAATCAGGGCGACCGACGGGTCGAGATCGGTGATGAGCGGCACCAGGATGGTGGCGCCGAACATCGCCACAGTGTGCTGAAAGCCGAGGACGACCCTGCTCTCGGTTCTCAGTTCGTCGTTGACGGATGCTGCCATCTATCACTCCCCCACAGAGACAAGAACGCCGCCCTCGGGGCGGCGCTCACTCAACACAACACCGTCGATGACGTTCATTGAGCGAGAACCGAGCGGCTCGATACCCCGGCCTGCGGGCGAATCCCGCGATTACTTATCCACAGATTGGCCGGCTCGGCGCGCCCTCGGAGACCCTCGACTTCGTCCGACCCCTCCGTACAATCGACGGTGATGCAGCAGGCCGCCTTCTTCGATCTCGACAAGACGGTCATCGCCAAGTCGTCGACGCTCGCCTTCACCGGCCAGTTCAAGAAGGCGGGCATGCTCGGTCGCCGGCCCTTGCTCCGGGCGGCGATGGCCCAAACCATGTTCATGCTGTTCGGTGCCGACCAAGAGCAGCTGGAGAAGACCCGGGACGCCCTGCTCGCCCTCACCAAGGGGTGGGATCGCGACGAGGTGGAACGGGTCGTCCAGGAGACGATCGACGACGTCGTGGCGCCGCTGGTGTACGCCGAAGCGTTGTTTCTCATCGACGAGCATTTCCGGGAGGGCCGGCGCGTGTTCATCGTGTCGGCCAGCCCCGAAGAGATCGTGCGGCCCCTCGCTCGCTATATCGGGGTCACCGAAGTGATCGCTACCAGGCCGGAGGTCGACGCCGACAATCGATACACCGGCGAGGTGGCCTTCTATGCCTACGCCGGCCAAAAGGCATCGGAGATCCGACGCATCGCCGCCGCCGAGGGCATCGCGCTCGCCGACTCGTATGCCTACTCCGACAGTGCCACCGACCTGCCGATGATGGAGGCGGTCGGTCATCCCCACGCCGTCAACCCCGACAAGGAACTTCGCGAGGTCGCCGAGGAGCGGGACTGGCCCATCCTCGAGTTCCGCCGCCAGGTCAGCCTCCGTACCCGACTCACCCGCCCGGTGCCGCTCATCTCCGGGGCCACTGTGGCCGGGCTGATCGGGGCGGCGGTGACGTGGGCGATCCTGCGCAACCGCCGGAACGGCTAGTCGTCGGCCTCGGGGATCCCGGCCACTGGGCCCAATTCGGCGAGGCCGGCGTGAGCATCGTCTTCGCCGACCGCCTGCACCGCCAGGGCCGCCTCCCGGGCCCCGTCGATCTTGGCACTCGTCAGGCGGGAAGCGGCGTAGAGGAGCACCGGCAGGTGCGCCGCCGCCGCCGCGAAGAACGGCATCCGCAGGGCCATCTCGCGATCGACGAACAGCTCGGCGGCGGCCACGATCACCCCGCCGAGCAAGGAACCGAGCGGCATCATCCCCCATCCGAAGAAGCGGTAGACGCTGTTGACGCGTCCCAGCAGGTGGTCGGGGATGATCGTCTGGCGGAGCGACACGGTGATCACGTTCCACAGGACCGCGGTGAACACGAAGGCGACCGTCATCAGAAAGGCGATCCACCACCAACTCGACGCCCCGATGACCGCCGTCGTCACCATGCCGACGATCAGAGTCAGATAGAGGGAGGGGCCGCTCCCCAGGCCCCGGCTCACCCTGGCGGCAAACATGCTCCCCAGCACCCCGCCCACTGCACCGGCCATCATCAGCACCGCAAAGACGAACGCCCCGACGCTCTCGAATCCGAAGAAGTCCGCCACCGACCCCAGCACTCCGGTGAACAGCCCGGTCTCCAGATCGAGGTCTTCCTGGGCGAACAGGATGAAGGTCGAGAAGATCACCATGCCCAGGCCGTTCAGCAGCCCGAGCACGATCGCCAGCGGCCGCAGCAGGTCGTGATGCCACAGCCAGAAGAACCCCTCCTTCATCTCCCCCTTCCAGTCCACCCGGCCGGTGCGAGCGGCCTCATCCCGAGGCCTGAACTGCCCGGTGATCAAGAAGACGAGTCCGGCGGCGACGGCGAAGGTGCCGGCGTCGACCAAGAACGGCAGGGCGAAGCCGACCCCGAGCAGCAGGCTGCCAAGCGGCGGCCCGGCGAACGAGTTGGCCACCATCTCGGCCCCCCACAGGTTCCCGTTGGCCCTCTCCAACTGCTCGGGCTCGACGATGGCGGGGAGGAACGTCTGGGCGGCGTTGTCCCGCAGCACCTCGGCCATCCCGATCAGCAGCGCTGCCACCACCAGCACCACGTACACCGTGAGGTTGGTGTCGGCCGCCATCCCCGAGGCCAGGTCGGCCGGAGCGGGGAGCCGGGCCTCGTTGCCGAGAACCGCGAGGGCCACGCCGGCGGTGAGTACCGCCCGGACCACGTCGCTGCCCACGATGATCTTGCGGCGATCGACCCGATCGGTGATCACCCCCGCCGGGAGGGTGAACAACAGCCAGGGGAGCCGCTGGGCGACCGCAATGAGGGCGATGAGGAGCGGGTTGCGGGTCACGGCCGAGGCCAGCCACGGGTAGGCGATCACGCCGATGCCATCGCCGAGGTTGGAGATCACGCTGGCGATCCACAGCCGCCAGTAGGAGCCTCCGAGGCGGGGCTCGGCCTCGGAGGCCGTATCCCTCACTCGTCCTCCTTCAGAGAGGGGCGATCGGTGGGGTAGAGCCCTATCAGGAAACCGTAGGTGGTCGATCCCCCGCGGGGTCGAGCGGCGAATTCCTCGGCGAGCTGCACCAGTTCGTCGGCAAACGCCTCGGCCCGTGTGTCGGGAATGCGGGCATGGCGGATCGTGAACATCCCGGCTTCGCCCTCTCTCGGCTCACGGATCTCCGCCATCGCCTCCACCAGAAAGGGGGGATGCTCGGCCTCGTCGAGGGGCGGGAAGACATAAGTCCGGGCCAGCCGGCCGTAGAACTTCTCGGTGATCGCCCGCACCTGGCGAGTGGCGACGACGGCGATGATTCCCGACTGTTCCAGGGCGTGGATGTGGTGGCCCACCGAGCCCCTGGGACGCCCCATCGCCTCCGCCAGCTGCTTGATGCTGGCGGGACGATCGGCGAGCAGTTGGATGATGTCGGCGCGGCTCGGGTCGGAGAGCAACCGGGCCTGCTCGGCATCCAACAGCATGGTGGCCCGCGGCGGTGAGTACTCGGCCACGCTCCCCGTATGGTCGGTCATTGCCGAATAGTCGGTAATGGCCGACCATTTGTCAAGCGGGATATCCTTCCCCATGGCCACCACGATCACCGCCATCACCGGCGACCTCACCGCCATGGACATCGATGCGATCATCAACGCGGCCAACGAGCACCTCGCCCACGGCGGCGGACTCGCCGCCGCCATCGTCCGGGCCGGGGGCTCCGTCGTGCAGCAGGAATCCGAAGAGTGGGTGGCTGCCCACGGGCCCCTCTCACCCGGTGTGGCCGCAGTGACCGGTGCCGGCGCCATGCCGGCCCGAGCCGTCATCCACGTCGCCGGACCTCGATACCGGGAGGGGCAGGACAACGAAGGGCTGCTCCGCACCGCGGTGACCGCCGCCCTCCACACCGCCGCCGCCGAGGGCCATCGCACCGTCGCCCTCCCGGCGATCTCGGCCGGGATCTTCGGCTACCCGCTGGCCGATGCCACCCGAGTGATCGCCTCCGCCGTGCGCCGCTGGGTCGAGGAGCATCCAGGCGCCCTCGATGAGATCCGCCTCGTCGGTCTCAACGAGGAAGTCACAGCGGCGTTCCGAGCCGGGCTGGAGGCGATGCTCTAGTCGAGTACCGCACCCCCGCGCGGCGGATGCGAGTATTCATCCACCGGAGACGGGGGAACCCATGCCCTGGACCACGAGCGACATCCCCGACCAGACCGGCCGGACCGCGATCGTGACCGGTGCCAACGGCGGACTGGGTCTCGAGACGGCCCGGGCGCTGGCGGTGGCGGGGGCCCATGTGATCATGGCCGCCCGCAACCTCGACAAGGCCGAGCGGGCCAAGGCCGAAATCCTTGCCGCCGATTCCCAGGCGTCGCTGGAGGTGCGGGCCCTCGATTTGGCCTCGCTCGAGTCGGTGCGCGCCTTCGCCGGACCGGTCGCCCGGGTCCACCCCCGCCTCGACCTGCTCGTCAACAACGCCGGGGTGATGGGGACCCCCCGTCTCGAGACCGCCGACGGTTTCGAGATGCAGTTCGGCACCAACCATCTCGGACACTTCGCCCTGACGGCACTCTTGATGCCGGCACTACTGCACGGCCCGGCCTCCCGGGTCGTCACGGTGACCAGCACGGGCCGCCACTACGGAGGGAGGCTGCGGCTCGACGACCCCCACCACCGCACCTCGTACAACCCGTGGCGAGCCTACGGGTTATCGAAGATGGCCAATCTGCGTTTCGCCGTCGAACTCGATCGCCGCTTGAGGGCGGCCGGGGCCGCGACCCGCAGCCTGGTGGCCCATCCCGGCTTCTCCAACACCGATCTCCAGGCTCAGAGCGTGCGGGCCACCGCAGGCGGCTGGAGCCAACGCTTCTTCCGGCGGTGGGTGAAACGGATCGGCATCTCCCCGGCGGATGGAGCCCTTCCCCAGTTGCGGGCCGCCACAGACCCCGACGCCGAGGGTGGGACGCTGTACACGCCCCGCTGGGTGAACAACGGTTCCCCGGTGCACCGGCCGATCCTTCCGATCAGCCGGCGCCCCAAGGACATGGCGGCACTGTGGAAACTCTCGGAGCGGGAGACCGGGGTCACCTTCGACGTGGCGGCAATGGTGGCCGACGGTCGGCATTCCGACTGATCGGTAGCCTGACGTCAACGAGCCGGGGGGTGGCAGTGCCAAATCTGGAATCCCGCAATCCTCGCAGCGGCCAAGTTGTCGGATCGGTACCGATCACACCACCAACCGACGTGGATCGAGCCGTTGAGGAAGCCCGGAAGGCCTTCACCGACTGGTCCTCGCTCAGTCACGCCGAGCGGCGGCCACTCCTGGGAGATTTCAAACGGACCGTCGTGGCCAACAGCGACCACATCGCCGACGTGATCTGCGCCGAGACGGGCAAGGACCGAGCCGACGCCTACACGATGGACATCATGCCTTCGCTGGGCCTCATGGACTACTACGCCCGCAAGGCCGCCAAGATCCTCAGACCGACGCGCGGCAACTTGTGGCCGTACCCGATGGTGAAGCGGTGGACCGAGTACCACCCCCGTGGCGTGGTCGGTGCGATCACTCCGTGGAACGCCCCTTTCTTCCTCACCATCCTCCCCGTGATCAGCGCGATCGCCGCCGGGAACGCAGTGGTGGCGAAACCGTCGGAGCTGACGCCGCTGAGCGGGCAGCTCGCCGCCGATCTCGCCGCGGAAGCCGGTCTGCCCCAGGATCTCGTCCGGGTCGTCCACGGAGCCGGAGACGTCGGCCAGGCGCTCGTTCGCGCCCCGATCGATCTCGTCTGGTTCACCGGGTCGACCAACAACGGGAGAGCGGTGGCGATCGCCGCGGCCGAACGCCTGGTCCCGGCCATACTCGAACTGGGCGGGAACGACGCCATGGTGGTCCTCGAAGACGCCGACCTGGGCATCGCCGCCCGGGGCGCGGTGTGGGCCGCCACCTACAACGCGGGCCAAATCTGCATCTCGGTGGAGCGGATCTACGTTCCCGAAGCCGTCTACGAGTCGTTCCTCGCCGAGGTCGACGCAGCCATGAAAGACGTCGCCGCCGGGACCGGCGACGGTCGCGACATCGGCGCCATCATCGACCCACGCCAATTGGACGTGCTGGAGAGGCAACTCGCCGACGCGGTCGCCAAGGGCGCCGAGATCCGGTGGGGCGGCTCCCGCATCGCCGACGGACCCGGTGACTTCTTCGAACCGACCGTCGTCACCAACGTCGATCACTCGATGGAGTTGATGTGCGAGGAGACGTTCGGCCCGATCATTCCGATCATGTCGGTGCCGGACGAAGCGACGGCGATGCAGTTGGCGAATTCCGGCAGGTTCGGGCTGCACGGTTCGGTCTGGTCGGGTGACCGCGGTCGGGCCGCCCGCTTCGCCTCACGGATCGAGTCCGGCACCGTTGCCGCCAACGACCACCTCATCAACCCTTTCATTCCCAATCTCTCCTTCGGCGGGATCAAGGACTCCGGCATGGGGCGGGAGGGCGGAGCCGAAGGTCTCCGCTCCTTCTGCTACGCAAAAAGCATCACGTCACCGAGGTTCGGGCCATCCACCCGCCTGTTGTTGGGGAGGCGATGGATGCCGCGCCGCCTGGGTCCGCGTTACTGGCGGGCGGTCGCCAAGGCGTTGTTCCGCTGGTAGCGAGGGCACCGGGGCTAGTGCCGAACCACCACCCGATCCCCGACTCTGACGCGCATCGGGCGGGGGAGGCCGCTCACATCGAGGATGAACCCCCGGGTTCCGCCATCGAGGAATTCCAGATCCTCGGCGAGCACCGCCCGATCGAGGACCTCGGAGGCCCCGCGCAAGAAGGAAGTGAACTCAGGACAGGGGGCGGCCACGCGAGCGCCCGGCAACTCCAGCTCGCCGTCGGGGCCTTCGATCACCACGGTGCCGGCCAGGTCCTCCAGGCCGACCCGACCCTCGGCGTCCACGATGATGTTCTCCCCGGCGACCCCCACCGGCACCGCCGCAAACCGCACCGCCATCGCGGCGTAATGACCCTCGAAACCGATCGACAGCGCTCGCCGCCCGCCCGCCCGGCTCGCCGGATGAGCCGCGTGGTGCACATCGACCACCCAGGAACCGTCGAGGCTGCCGATCATGCCGGCCGGTCCCACCGCTGCCTCGTCGACCGCCACGATCGGCATCGGGTCGTAGCGGACCCCCTTCTCCTTCAGCGGCCGCCGCTGCACTTGCAGCCGGGAAACGGTCCCCAGCACTCGTTCGCTCATGTTCTCGCCTCGACGACCTCGTTGAGCAGATCGGGGCGGTCCGAGACGATCCCGTCCACCCCCAGGTCCAAGAGGCGGTGCATGATCGCAGGATCGTTCACGGTCCACACATGGACCTGCTTCCCCGCCCGGTGGGCGGCTTCGACGAAACGCTCCGTCGCCACCGGCACCGGGCCGCCCCGCTCGGGGACCTGATAGGCATCGGCAGCACCTCGAGGCGTTCGTCCCAGCCGAACGGTGGCCAGCGCCGCCGCCACCTCACGGGGACCCGCCGACGTCGCCACCCGCCCCCCGATCAACCGGCGAAACCGGCGGATGCGGCCGTCGTGGAAAGAGCCGATCAGCACTCGATCGTGGAGGCCGAGCCGGTTCACCAACCCGGCCACGGCGGCCTCGACACCGGCCTGCTTGAGATCGATGTTCCACAACACGTCGGGGAAGGCCTCCACCGCCTCTTCGAGAAGCGGGATGGCGACACCCGTCCCCCGCAAAGGATGGCCGCCGGCTTCGTCGAAATGGTGGGCGGCGTCGAAGCCGGCCAACTCCTCCCAGTCCCTCTCCCATACCCGCCCGGTGCCGTCGGTCAATCGCTCGAGACGATCATCGTGGAAGATCACCACCCTGCCGTCCCGGCTCACATGCACGTCGATCTCGAGATATCGGTATCCGAGATCGACGGCTCCCTGAAAGGCGACCATCGTGTTCTCCGGCCACAGAGTCGTGCTGCCCCGATGGGCGAAGCGGAGCGGGTACTCGTGAGTCAGATAGGGCCGCATCGAGAGCGACGATAGACCGATAGCCTGAGGTCGATGATCGAACGGATTCTCGAGTGCGTCCCCAACTTCTCAGAGGGCCGCGACATGGCGGTGATGGCCGGGATCACCGACGCCATCGAGTCCGTCGAGGGAGTCACGCTCCTCGACGTCGACCCGGGGCGGGCCACCAACCGCACCGTCGTCACCTTCGTCGGCCCACCCGAGGCGGTGGTCGAGGCGGCCGTGCGGGCGGGAAGGGCGTCGGCGGAGCTCATCGACATGGCGCGCCACCACGGGGAGCACCCCCGGTTCGGAGCGATGGACGTGTGCCCGCTGGTGCCGGTGTCGGGGATCACGATGGACGAAGCCGCCGACCATGCCCGGGAACTGGGCCGCCGCCTCGGTGAGGAAGCAGGCCTCACCGTCTACCTCTACGAACGCGCCGCCTCGGCCCCGCACCGCCGCAATCTCGCTGCGGTGCGAGCCGGCGAGTACGAAGGACTCCCCGCCAAGCTCCGCGACCCCGAGTGGCGGCCCGACTTCGGACCGGCCGCCTTCAACGCCCGATCGGGAGCCACCGCGGTCGGAGCCCGCGACTTCCTCGTCGCCTACAACATCAACCTCAACACCACCTCGGTGCGGAGGGCCAACGCCATCGCCTTCGACGTTCGGGAGAAGGGCCGCCTCAAGCGCAACGGAGACCCGGTCACCGGCGACGTGGTGCGGGGACCCGACGGGGAGCCCGAGTGGACCCCCGGAACCCTGAGAGCGGTAAAGGCAATCGGCTGGTACATCGAGGAATACGGGATGGCACAGATTTCGATGAACCTCACCGACATCTCGGTCACCCCGATCCACATTGCGTTCGACGAGGTGGTGGAGAAGGCAGCGGCCCGGGGGGTGCGGGTCACCGGTTCGGAGCTCGTCGGGCTGGTTCCGCTGCGGGCGATGCTCGACGCCGGCCGCCACTACCTCACCAAGCAGCGTCGCTCCCACGGCGTCTCGGACGCCGAGCTCATCAAGATCGCGATCAAGTCGCTGGGCCTCGACGACCTGGAGCCGTTCGACCCGGGGGCGCGAATCATCGAGTATCGGCTCATGAAACGCGGTGATCGGCTCGTGGACCACACCGTCACGGGGTTCGTCCACGACGTGGCATCGGAATCGGTGGCGCCGGGTGGCGGGTCGGCGGCGGCGCTGGCGGGAGCCCTCGGAGCCGCGCTCGGCACGATGGTCGCCAACCTCTCGGCGCACCGGCGCGGCTGGGACGACCGATGGGAAGAGTTCTCCGCTTGGGCGGTTCGGGGCAAGCAATGCCACGACGAGCTGCTGCGTCTCGTCGACGCCGATACCGAGGCATTTCGGGCCATCGTCGAAGCCCTTCGGCTCAGCGCCGGCACCGAGGCCGAACGCGACGCACGGGCCGAAGCGGTCGAAACCGCCACCCGGACGGCCATCGAGATTCCCCTCCGGGTGATGGAGACGGCGCTGGAGGCCCTGGAAGTCGTCGAGGAGATGGCCCGTCGCGGTCCCGAGATCTCGGTCTCCGATGCCGGCGTGGGAGCGCTGTTGTGCCGCGCCGCGGTGCGCGGGGCCGCCCTCAACGTCCGGATCAACGCCGCCCAACTCGACGACGCCGGCGGCTACCTCGACCGCGTCGCCGCCATGGAGGATCGGGCCCAACACCGGGAGGAAGCGATACTCGCCGCAGTCGCCGAACGCCTCTGAGACGCACAAGCGGCCCCCGAAGGGGCCGCAGTGTGTCGAATCGGTCTTCGCCTAGCGGTGGCGCCAGACGATGCGACCCTTGGTCGGATCGTAGAGCGAGACCTCGAGCTCGACGACATCACCCGGGAGGATGCGGATCTTGCGGCCTCGCCGCATGCGGCCCGCCGCCCGTGCCACGACTTCCATCCCCTGATCGGTCTCGACCAGGAACTTGGCGTCGCGAAGCACGGTCACAACCTGGCCTCGGGTTCGATACGTCTGCTCGTCGGTGTTCGCCATTCTGCCTACCAGCGGGACCGCTTGGGCCGAGCTTCGTTCACGACGATCCGGCGTCCGCCGGCGTCGCTCCCATCCAACTCCTCAATGCACTTGCGGGCATCGTCGTCGGATTCCATCTCCACGAAACCGAAGCCGCGGGAGCGGCCGGTGTCGCGGTCGGAGACGACCTGGGCCGACGTCACCGCTCCGAAGGGGGTGAACAACTGCTCGAGGTCGTCCGAGGTGAAGGTGAAAGGGAGATTCCCCACGTACAAGTTCATGTTGCCTCTGGCCTTCCGTTGCCTATGACCACGTCCACGACGATCCTGGTCACGGTCAATCCGGAAGCCGGGGCTCGTACGTAGCGCTGTCGCTGCGGGCATGTTAACCCCGGCGAGAGCCCATCGATTCCCGTCTAATACTCGAAGGGCGTCAGGCTGCCGTCGTTGCCGATCAGCAACACATCCAGATCGGCCCAGGTCTCGGGGTCGCCCCCCATCCCCGGGCTGTCCGAAGGCATACTCGGCACGGCGATCCCCACCGCATCGGGCCGATCGGTGAGCAAGCGGTCGATGGCCTCGACCGGGACGTGACCCTCGATCACATACCCGTCGATGAGGGCCGAGTGGCAGGACGTGGCCTCAATCGGCACACCCAGCACCGTCTTCGTTTCCGTCAGATTCGGATCTGAGATGGCGACGACCGTCGCCCCGTGGTCGGTCATGTACTCCGACCACCCGCCGCAGCACCCTCAGCCGGGGGCCTGGTGCATCTCGACGTTGACTCCGGTCAGGTCCACGGCGGCACGCGCCGAGGCGGCATCCTCGTCGCCGGCAGAATCCGACCCGCCACCGCACCCGGTCAGCGCCACACCGACCAACACGAAGAAGGCGGTCCAGGCCACGAGACGACGCATCCCCTCACCGCGCATGTTCTCTCCTTGTGAGCGTCGAGATGACGCTATCACCCCCAGGCGCCTAGGGGAGCACCGGCCCGAACGAGGGACATGTCATCCGAGTTGTCCTCGATCCGCCGACCGCTACCGTCCCTCGCGCCGACTCGAGGAGCCCGCGTGACACTCGCCGAAGCCACCGCCGTGCGCCGCATCGACGACCGCATCTATGCGGCCGAGGTCCACCCCGGCTGGGACATCGTCGGCAACACCAACGGCGGGTACCTGCTCGCCATCGCCGGGCGGGCCGCCGCCGCAGCCGCCGGTCGACCCGACCCGGTGAGCATCACCGCCCATTTCCTCACCCCGGCCGGTCCCGGCCCGGTCACCGTCGAGACCGAAGTGGTGAGAGAAGGACGGCGCTTCTCGGCCGTCCGGGCCACCATGCGGTGCGGCGACCGGCCGATCCTGGCGGCGCTCGGGAGCTTTGCCGAACTCACCGAGAGCGGGAGCACCGAGCGGGTCGAGGCGGCTCCTCCCGACCTCCCCCCGCCGGAGGATTGCGTCAAAGTCGAGCCCACCGATACCTTCCCGCCTCCCTTCGTGGGACGGGTCGATCTCCGGCTCCACCCGGAGCACGCCGCATTCGATGACATCGGCGGCGTCCCCCGAGTCCGCGGCTGGTTTCGACTCCTCGACGGCGAGGCACCGAGTGCGACCGCCTTGCTCGTCGCCGCCGACGCCTTCCCCCCTACCGTCTTCTTCGCCGACCTCCCCACGGCGTGGGTTCCCACGCTGGAACAGACCACTCACGTTCGGGCCCGACCGGCACCAGGCTGGCTCCGGTGCGCCTTCACCACCCGCTTCATCACCGGCGGGTTCCTGGAGGAGGACGGCGAGGTGTGGGACTCCGAGGGACGGCTGGTGGCCCAAACGCGCCAGCTCGCGCTCTTGCCTCGCGATCGGGGCTGATCAGGCCGCCGAGGGTGCCCGGTCGGGGAGGAGGCGCACGAAGGGCACCCCGGCGACCATGGCGACACACCCCAACATGAAGGCCGTCGTGAAGCCGAAGGCGTCGGCGATGACCCCGAGCCCGATCACCGCCACCGAACGGATCACGAAGGTCATCGACAGGTACACCCCGTTGGCGAAGGCCCGCATGTCGGGGAACTGCTCCTGCACGATCGCCATGTAGACCGGCTGGATCGACAACAGCGTGAGACCGAGACCCAGCAAGATCGGCACCCGCACCCAGCCCTCGGCGAGCACGAAGGCCACCAGGAACACCGGTGACACCAGGTGCCCCACCCACAGCACCCATCGCCTCCCGAGGCGGTCGCTCATCCATCCCCCCAGGAAGGCCCCGGCGATCCCGGCCGCCTCGACGATCGTCAGCGCCGCACCGGCGAAGAACAGGCTCAATCCCTCCTCGGTGAGATAGACCGGAAGGTAGATCGTGACGGCCAGCGTCATCAGGACCCGGGAGACGACCGCTCCCCCGAGAAGCAGCATGATGCGGCGCATGCACCCCAGGGCGGTCCGCCACGGGATCTCACGCCGGACCTGCGGGGGTCGCATCGGCACCCGCCGCAGCTGGATGTACACCACGACCGTGGTGACCCAGCCGGCCACCATGAGCACGGCCAGGTAACGAAGGCTCAGCACCCCGAGGGCCGAGACCACCACCAGCGGGCCGACCGTACGACCCAACTCACCCCCGACCATGAACAACCCCATGCCCCGGCCCAGCTCCTTCCCCGACAGGCGACCCACCGCCACCGGGGCCACGGCATGGAAAGCTGCCACGCTGAGACCGGCAAAGAACAGCATCACGGCCAGGACCGCATAGACGGGGGCCCAGCCCAGGAGGCTCATCAGCGTGCCGGTCACCGCCGGAGCCGCCACGACCATCCAGCGCAATGTCGTCCGGTCCGCCAGCCGTCCGATGAACGGTTGGGCCAGAGAGGGGATCTGCAGAAACGCCGAGAGAGCCCCTGCGGCGGTGTTGCTGAGCGACAGCGTCTCTATCAGCTTGGGGAGCAGGGGAGGAAGGAACGCCGTGTAGGTGTCGTGCACGGCATGGCCCCCCACGATGGTGACCACCTTGCCGGTCTGGAATCCCTCGGCGGCGGACACCTCGGGGGCGGCGAGATCCTGGGTGATCGATCCGGCCATCGGGCCAGGCTAGGCCGTGCCGGCACCCGCCCACCCGGCAGGGGGTGGGCCTCCCTCGCCGACCGTGACCATCACCTCGTCGAGCGGCTTGCGGGCAAAGTCCGGGACCTTGACGCCTTCCGCCGGGAATCCGACCGGAAACAGCACGAAGGGCCGCTCGTTGGGGGGTCGGCCCAGTAGTTCGGAGAGGAACGCCATCGGAGAAGGGGTATGCGGCAAAGTGGCCAGGCCCATGTGGTGCAGGGCGGTCACGAACAGCCCGGCGGCGATCCCGACGCTCTCCTTGACGTAGTAGTTGTGCCGCCGGGTACCGTCGCCGGTCACCGAGTACCGCTCCTCGAAAAGCACCACGATCCAGGGAGCGACCTCCAGGAACTCCTTGTGCCAGTCGGTGCCCAGGGGAGCCAGCGCTTCCCGCCATTCCTCGTTGATGCGCCCTTCGTAGTTGAGCCGCTCCTCCTCCTCGGCCGCCTCCCGGATCGCCCGCTTCAACAGCGGATCGGAGGAGGCAACGAAGCGCCACGGCTGACGGTGGGCTCCCGACGGCGCCGTGGAGGCAGTTTCCACGGCGAGCTCGATCAGTCGCTTCGGGACGGGCTCCGGGCTGAACATGCGAACGCTGCGGCGAGCCTTCATGAGGTCGCGGAACGATCGCGCCCGGGCCAGCATCTCCTCGGGCGGAAGACGTTGGAATTCGAGGACCCGGAACGGGTGAGCGGCCTCGAGCTCCGGTGACGGGTAGGGATGCTCATACATGGCGGCTCCTGCGAAGCGACGCCGCCACCTGGACGACTCCGAATGCCGTCACCTGGGCCGCCACCACCCAGCCGACGGCGACATCGAGGTGATCGGCGAGCGGAGCCGCAAAGAGCAGCACCGCCACTCCGGTGAGAGCGCAGTAACCGGCGTCCCACCGGAGCGACTGCCGAGCCAAAGACTCCCCCGTCACGATTCCCTCCCCTCCTCGACGGCGGCGATGGTCTGCTCGATCCGGCGCCACCGAGTCTCGGGCCGTTTGGCGTCCTCGATGGCCACCAGATATTCACGCCGATGCGAAGGCGGCCAGGCGAGAAAGGACTCGAGAACCGCGGCCGCGTCGAATGCGGTCCGCACATCCTCGGGCAGTTCTGGGTCACGGGGATCGGGATCCCGCCACGGTGTGATCGTCACCCGGTCCCCGACCTCGATCCCAACGGCGCTGCGCATTTCGTTGTTCAGATAGAGGCGGTGGCGACCACCGCCCCGGGGAGCGAGGGTGGCCTGGATGCCGGCCCCGTCGAGCAGGCCGAGCACCGACACGTGCCTCTGCTCCCCGAACCAGCCGCTCACCTCCTCGGGCAGGTTCACGGCGACGTTGAGGCCGTGACCGTAGGCGACGGCCGTGAACTCGGGAGCCGTGTCGGCCGGCGGCCTCAGCCCCGGCACGATCCCGGGCGTGTAGTTGGCCACCCCGGCATCCTACGACCCGGCGAACCACCGCTAGGGTCGCCCGAATGACCGAAGCGGCTCAACGGGTCCAACGCACCTACCTCATCCTCACGCTGCTGTCGACGCTGGCGGCATCCTTCATCTGGGGCATCAACACGCTGTTCCTGCTCGATGCCGGGCTCAACAACACCGAGGCCTTCACCGCCAACGCCTTCTTCACCGCGGGCATGATGATCTTCGAGGTCCCCACCGGGGTCGTGGCCGACACCTGGGGCCGCCGGGCCTCCTACCTCCTGGGGGCGGGGACGCTCCTCGTCTCCACGCTCCTCTACCTCCTCATGTGGCAGATCGAAGCCCCCTTCTGGGGCTGGGCGATCGCCTCGGTCACCATCGGCCTGGGCTTCACGTTCTTCTCTGGCGCCGTCGAAGCATGGCTGGTCGACGCCCTCAACCACAGCGGATTCGACGGAGACCTGGAATCGGTGTTCGCCAAGGGCCAAGTCACCACCGGGGTGGCCATGCTGGGCGGATCCGTGGCCGGCGGGTTCATCGCCCAGATCACCAACCTCGGCGTCCCCTACATCCTGCGAGGCGTCCTCCTGGGCCTGACCCTCGGCTTCGCCTTCTTCGCGATGCGTGATCTGGGATTCACCCCCGGTCCCGGGGCCGGTCCGATCAAGGAGATGAAGAAGATCGCCCGAGCCTCCGTCGACAACGGATGGCGCCAGCCGCCGATCCGCTGGCTGATGCTGGCGGCCCCGTTCACCGGCGGCGTCGGCATCTACGCCTTCTATGCGATGCAGCCCTACCTCCTCGAGCTGTACGGGGACGAGACCGCATTCGGGATCGCCGGGTTGGCGGCGGCGATCGTGGCCGGAGCGCAGATCCTCGGCGGCTTGGTCATTCCGCTGGTGCGCCGTGTGTTCAGCCGCCGCACCCACGCGCTCATCCTGTTCGGATCTCTCTCCGCTGCAGTGCTGGCACTGATCGGATGGACCTCCAGCTTCTGGTTCGCCATCGCGTTGCTGGTGGTCTGGGCGATCGGGTTCTCGGCGGCCACGCCGATGCGTCAGGCCTACCTGAACGGGCTCATTCCCTCGGAGCAGCGGGCAACCGTGCTCTCCTTCGATGCGCTGATGGCCTCGGCCGGCGGGGTCGCCGCCCAGCCGGCGCTGGGCCGGGTCGCCGATGTGTGGAGTTACTCCGCCTCCTACGTGATGGGCGCGGCGATCCAGGCGGTTGCCGTGCCGTTCTTCTTGCTGGCCCGACGAGAGAAGGCTCCCTCCGACCCGATCGGCGTCTAGAAGGAGCTTTCGCCGCTACCGAACGAAGCGGGACCGGGTCACGGTGGAGCCATGTCCACCCTCCTTCGCATCGGCCTCGGCATCCTCGTCCTCGGCCACGGCGTCGCCCACGGGGTGGCCTCACCGGTGTCCCTCGGCTATGCCCAGGGCACCTTTGCCAAGCCGACATGGATGCCGGTGTGGCTGCGCTCGGTGTCGTTCGTGCTGTGGCTGGGGGCGGCGGCCCTGCTGATGGTGGCCGCCGTCGCCATCTTCCGCAACACCGACTGGATCTCCCATGTCGTCGTGCCAGCCGCCGCCGTGTCCCTGGCCGTCCTGACACTGTGGTGGGGACCGCTCCCCGTCGGGGGGAAGCTGGGGGTCGTCTTCGACGTCGGGTCGATCGTGTGGGGCTCCGTGTGGGCCTGAGCCGCCGGTGAACCGCTGGGCGACCGACGACCCACCGATCGAGAAATGCGACGGCCCTACCCGGCGGCGGCGATCAGGCGCCGGGTCAGATTGCTTCCGAGGATGGCACACACATCGGTGGGTACGTGGTGCCCGACAGCGGCGTCGAAGAGCACCCGAAAGGAGGGGCCGAAGTCCTCGTCACCGAGCCAGCACGCCACCGTGACCGACACCAGGGGAAGGGCCCTGAAGGAGAAGGCGCGATCGGCGAGCACCACCGGCCGGCCCCCCGTCCTCACGCACGCGGTCACAAAGGCGTCGGCGTCGTTTCCGAAGACCTTGGCGAGCTGATTGCCGGTGTAGCCCTGAAAGGCCTTGGCATAGAAGGTGCCGTCCTGCAGCTCCCCGAAAGCGATGAGGGACCCGGTTTCGGGAGTTCCATCGGCGGTGTCGAAGTAGTAAGCCAGCAGGCCCGCCGAGAAGGGATCGACCGGCTCCCCCCCGTCCGCCCAGGTCGCCTCGAAACCGGGGTGAGAGACCACCGCGTCCCGGCCCCAGACCGCCAGCCGGAACACGCCGCCGTCACCGTCGGACTCCCAATCCGCCTGCGTGGCGGCGGCCAAGCGCTCCGGATCGGAACCGACCAGGCTCGACCAGATCTCGGCGACCCGCTCCAGAAGCGACTCGGTGCTGTCGGGTCGGGGCGGGAAGGGCGGGCGCTCGCTGCTCATTCCAACGAAGTCTGGACCAAGACGCCGTGTGATCGAAACCCCGAGCCGGCCTCGGGGTCGTCGGGGTGTCTTCAGGGGGATCCCCGATGGTGCAACCCGGTGAGATCACGGACACTCGAGGCATGGAAGGGATGGCTCAACAAATCAACACCACCGTCTCGGCCTACCTCACCCCGGCATGGCTGCTGGCGCTGAGCATGCTGTTCTTGGCCATCTGGAGTGGAGCCGCCGGCCGGGCGCTCCTGTTCGTCCAGCACCGGATCGACCGGCGGGCACGCGGCGGCCGGAATCAGACTCCCGGCGCGGCGGGATAGAACCGGCGCCGGGCCCACAACGCCACGTAGACGAGGCCGACGAGCACCGGAACCTCGATGAGCGGACCCACCACACCCGCCAGGGCCTGGCCCGAGGTCACCCCGTAGACGCCGATGGCGACCGCGATCGCCAATTCGAAGTTGTTGGATGCCGCCGTGAACGACAGGGTGGTGTTGCGGGGATAGCCGATGCCGAGGCGAAGGCCGAGTGCGAACGACACCGCCCACATCAGCCCGAAGTAGAGCAGCAGCGGCATCGCGATCCGGACCACATCCCAGGGCTTCGAAGTGATCGTCTCGCCCTGGAGGGCGAACAGGACGACCACCGTGAACAGCAGCCCGTACAGCGCCCAGGGAGCGATCTTCGGAAGGAACCGGGTCTCGTACCACTCGATCCCTCGGGTTCGCTCCCCCCACTCTCGGGTCAGATACCCAGCGGCGAGCGGCACACCCAGGAAGACGAGCACGATCCTGGCGATCTCCCACAGCGACACGTCGAGCACGTCGGTGTCGAGCCCGAGCCAGCCGGGCAGCAACTGCAGGTAGAAGTAGCCGAGGAGTGAGTAGGCCACGATTTGGAAGAGCGAGTTGAGGGCCACCAGCACCACGGCGGCTTCGCGATCGCCGCAGGCGAGGTCGTTCCAGATCAGCACCATGGCGATGCACCGGGCCAGCCCGATGATGATGAGCCCGGTCCGATATTCGGGCAG
This sequence comes from Acidimicrobiia bacterium, assembly GCA_041551965.1. Lineage (GTDB taxonomy): Bacteria > Actinomycetota > Acidimicrobiia > Spongiisociales > UBA11373 > JBFELU01. The sequence goes on along the minus strand of JBFELU010000014.1, from coordinate 3,752 downwards.
ATCCGGCAGCAGCAGCCAGGCCAGGGTGAACATGAGCGCCGGACCGATCACCCAGTTGAGCACCAACGAGGTGACCAGCATGGTCCGGTCGGCCGCCACCTCGCCGACCTTCGAGTAACGCACCTTGGCGAGCACCGGATACATCATCGCCAGCAGGCCGATGGCGATCGGGAGCGACACCGATCCGATCTTGATCGTATCGAGCGCGTCGTTGAGGTCTTCGAAGAGGCGACCGAGGCCGAGACCGGCCCCCATGGCCGCCAGGATCCAGATCGGCAGGAAGCGGTCGAGCCCCGACAGCCGACCCAGAACGTCGGCTTCCACGGACGCGTCGGCGACGCGGCTCATGGACCCATGGTGCCGGAAGGGTGCCGGTCACACCAGGGGTCGAAGGACCCAAGTTGCTACCAGCCGGTGTCGGCCCCCACTTGGAAGTCGTGGGCCTGGCAGGTGGCTGCGCTGGTGACGACCTTCTTGGCCGGGGGTGCACCGTTGATCACCCGGAGGTAGAAGCAGGACCCGGAGTGGCTGTATGCAGCCAGGGCGAGTTGCTGCCCGCCGGCCGTCTCATCGAGCGACACCTCCCGGGGATCGGTGGAGTCGTCGAAATGGTCGATCCAGATGATCGCCGACTCGATGATGGGGAGCCTGGCCAGCAATTCGGCCCGGCCGGGCAGTTGGCCCTCTTCGAGAATCACGAAGTAGGTGATCTTCTCGGCGGTGATGAGCGACGCCTGAGCCGCCCGATCCTGTGACTTCGAACGAAAGCCCAGGAACGACGGGATGGCGATGAGCATCAGGACGGCGACGATCATGATCACGAGCAGCAGCTCGATCAGCGTGAAGCCGTCGTCTCGTCGGTGCACGGTTCTCCGATCGGCCAACTTCAAGATCGACGTTGGGCAGCGGATCCTTGACCCACGATCGCCTGGTGGGCGTCGGCCTCTGGGCCGACTCAGGCGGGTCGAACCACCACCTCCGCCGCCTTGATCGCCACCCAGAACTCCCGGCCGGCCTCCAGCCCCAATTCGAGCCGCGACGCCGACGACACCTCCGAGGTGACCACGAGCGGGGCGCCGAACTGGATCCGACAGGAATCACCGAGATCCTCGACCGAGGTGATCGTGCTCAGCCAGGTGTTGCGGGGGCTGCCTTCCGGCGGCCGGGGGTGGATCGAGATGGCCCGCGGATGAATGGTGAGCAACACCGGGCCGGAGACCGAGGTGTCGAGGATGGTGAGGTCGGGACCATCACTCACCCGCACCACCCCCGCCCCGGCCGTGCCGGTGACCAGGTTGACGCCGGCGAGATCGGCGGCGTAGCCCGTCATCGGGTGCCGTCGGATCTCATCGGGGGTCCCCGTCTGAGTCACCCGGCCGTCCTCGATCACCACCACCAGGTCGGCCAGGAGGAAGGCCTCGGCGGGATCGTGGGTGATGAGGAGACGGGGACCGGGGAACGAGCGCAGGTGCTCACCGAGGATCCGGCGAACCTGGGCCCGAGTGCCGACATCGAGCGCGGAGAGGGGCTCGTCGAGCAGCAGTAGGTCCGGCTCCGAGGCGAGGGCCCGAGCCAGACCCACCTGCTGTGCCTGTCCCCCCGAGAGCTGCGAGGGTCGAAGGCCGCTCAGCCCGCCGAGCCCGAAGTGGTCGAGCCACCCTCGGGCCGCCTCGACGGCGCCTCGATGGCCGGCACCGTTACGGCGCACACCGAAGGCCACGTTCTCCAGCACGTTCAAATGGGGAAACAGCAGCACGTCCTGGAACACCACCCCGATGCGGCGTTCCTCCGGCACCACTCTGACCCCGGCCGCGACGTCGTCGAGCACGCGACCGGCCAGCGACACGACGCCCTCGGCGACCGGGATCACGCCCGAGAGCGCCCACACCGCCGTCGACTTCCCGGCACCGTTCGGTCCCAGGAGCGCCACCGTCGTCCCGGAGGCAACGTGTACCTCCAACGCGAGACGGAAGCCCGAGGATTGCACCACGACGAACCGGGCATCGAGACCGCCTACCACGATCGCCACCATCGGTTGCGCAACGCGACCAGCACCGCCAGGGACACCGCCACGAGAACGAGGCTGAGGGCGACGGCGGTGTCCCGATCCTGCTCGAGAGCCACGAAGACGGCCAGCGGCATCGTCTGAGTCCGGCCCTGCAAGTTCCCGGCAAAGGTGATCGTCGCCCCGAACTCCCCCAGGGCCCGGGCCCAGGCGAGGAGGGTCCCGGCTGCCAGCGAGGGGCCGATCATCGGCAGGGTGATCCGACGGAACACCCGCCATCGTCCGGCCCCGAGTACGGCCGCGGCCGACTCGTAGCGAGTGTCGAGGTTGCGAAGCGCGCCTTCCACCGTGACGACGAGGAAGGGTGTGGCGAGAAACGCATTGGCCAGCACGACACCCCACAGCGAGAAGGGGAGCAGGAAGCCGGTCGCCTCGTAGACGGCTTCGCCGACAAGCCCGCGGCGCCCGAAGGCATAGAGCAGCGCGGCACCACCCACGACCGGAGGCAGCACCATCGGCAGGGTGACCAGACCTCTGACCAGCGACCGGCCCGGGAATTCCATGCGGGCGAGGAACCACGCCAGCGGGACACCGAGGACGACCGCAATGGCAGCCGCCCCCACCGAACTGATGAGCGACAACCGGAGCGCTTCGGTGACGATCGGGCCGCTCAGCAGCGATCCGAGTCGCGACCACGGGGTCCGCGACAGCAGCCCGACGAGCGGGATGAGAAACAGCGCCATACCCACCAGAGCGAACGGCACGAGGGCCAGCGGGGGCCGCGATGGGAAGCCTCGTCGGCCGGTCATGGGCTCAGGAATCCGTGCCGGGCCAGCACGGCCCGCCCTTCCGACGAGACCACGAAGTCGACGAACAAGCGAGCCGAGCCGGAGTCGGAAGCTCCCTCGAGCACCCCGATCTGATAGAGGGCGTCGACGTTCCAAGCATCGGGGATCTCGATGCCCTCGACGGAGTCGGTGGCGACCACGTCGCTGTGATACACCAGGCCGGCGTCGAGTTCACCGGACTCGATCTTGGTGATCAGCGACCGAACGTTGGGCTCGTCGGTGTCGACACTGGCCCGAACGCCTGCCTCCGTGAGCACCTCGCGCCCATAGTGTCCACACGGCACGGTGGCGGCACACAACCCGATGAGCAGGTCGGATCGACCGAAGTCGGCGATTCCCTCCACCCCGGCGGGGTTGCCCCGGGGCACCGCAATCTCCATCCGATTGCGGGCCATGGGAACCGCCTCGCCGGCGAGAGCACCGGCGGCCGCCACCACCGCCATGTTGTCGACGTCGGCCGAGGCGTAGACGTCGGCGGGAGCTCCCTCAAGGATCTGCTCCCGCAGCGCCGAACTCCCCGCCGGAGCAACCTGGAGATCGATCCCGGCATGATCGGCCTCGAAGGCGGCCTCCATCTCGCCGAAGGCGTCGGCGAGCGACGCAGCAGCGAAGACGACCAGCGAGGCCCCCGGCTCCGATCCACCGCAGGCGGGCGTCGCCGGCAGCAGCGTCATAGCTGCGACGCCGACGATGATCCGGGTGCGATGGGCGACGATCATGACGTAGTCTCATTGAGACTACTCACCTCGGTGGAGGCGTCATTTGCCGAAACACAGGTCGCTCGGGGAGTGGGCGGTGCTCGGTCTTTTGGCCGAAGCGACGGCCCACCCCTTCGCCCTGGCCCGGCGGCTCGAAGGGGCAGAGTCTCCCGGCAGGGTCGTGACCATCCGCCGCCCGCT
>JBFELU010000013.1:0-48394 GCA_041551965.1 Acidimicrobiia bacterium | reverse complement strand
TTCTATATCTGACTGACTGCCTATAATCCAACACCATGTTTCATAACATACGATTCAGAGAGGCATGGGTCAATCCACAATCCAGCCCGGATGTCCGCTATCGAACACCGACACACCCATTGCGCGATACCGAACGGGAGAAGCCGAAATGACCACCGAAGACCGGCGGGTACGACGCACCAAACAGTTGCTCCAGGCCGCCCTCACCACGCTGATCGTCGAGAAGGGCTACGACAAGACGACGGTGCAGGACCTGATCGATCGAGCCGACGTTGGCCGCTCCACGTTCTATGCCCACTACGAGACCAAGGACGACCTGCTGGTCAGCATGCTCGACCACTTCACTGCCGACATCGAAAGGCACCTCACTGACGATCCCGCCGTCGACGAATCGATCCTGCCCAGCCTCGGGATCTTCCGTCACATCGCCGAGAACCATCGGCAATACCGGGCTTTGATCGGGAGTCGCGGGATCGATTTGGTGCACAGCGCCGCCATCGAGACTCTCACCAAGCAGGCCCTCTCAGCCATCAAGCGGGGCGTAGGGGCTCAATCTGACGTCCCATCGGAGGTGAGGGCAGCGTTCATCGCCGGGTCGCTATTGATGCTTCTCGATTGGTGGCTTGATCACGGGATGCCCTACTCCCCTGAGGCCATGGCCGGCATGTTTCAGCGTCTCACCGCTTCGGCCTGAGACGACGTATTGGCCTGGGCCAGTGTTACGAGTCACCCGAGATCTCGGCGGCGAGGTATAGGGTCTGGAGGCTCTAAGGCAGCAACCCCGGTCGTCTCGGTTCAGCCTTCGTGAGTGGTATCGAAACCGAAGATGGCGCTCTGCACCATCCTGTTGACCTCGGCGATTCTGTCGAGCGGTGAGTAGACCCCTCGGATTCGGTGTGATTTCCTGCGGTAGTCCCTTGCATGCTCCTCTGACCAGAGGAAGACATTCTCCCGTCAGAAGTCATCAATGATGCTGGAGGCCTTGATGCCGAATATGTCCACGTCTGGAGTGAAGACCATCGGGTTGGCCTCCGCCTGCTGGACGGTGACATTCATTTCGCTATCGATGTCGATGGTCATCGGCTCTGAGCAATGCTCACACCGAGTCTCGACCGTCATCGACACTGGCTCGTTTCGTAAGCGCCCTTGCACGAAGGGCGTCGCTATCACATCGGCTGCTCAAGCGGCGTAGAGGGTTTCACCAGATCTGAATCTGATCCGGTGTGGCGTGGTTTCCGCGGTCACCGGGTATGCCCACGTGACCGCGCCCTCTTCGTCTCGGACCACGAAGCTCATCCTTGCCTCGAGCCCGGCCAAAACCTCGGTCACGGCTGCCGGCGATAGGTCGAGGCTCTTGGCGATGTACTGCGGCGGCATCGGCCCACCAAGCCGGGGAAGCTCCCTGACCGTGAAGTGGTGGATCGCGCGATCCTGAACTGACAGCGTGCCAGCTACTTCCCGTAGCTTCGCCGCGAACTGGCTAGCCCGTTTCTTCCCGATTGCTGGCGGAATCCGAAGAATGAACCGCCAAACACCCACCATCGCCCAATCACTCACGGCTGCCGCCTCCCCCGCTGCCGGTGTCTGCAACCCTAGTGAGGGGTCCAACGCGAAGACGGTCCCGGGTTGAGGATGACGACCGGGTTGGCTGACTCCTGACAGGGGTCCCAAGGCGCTTCTGGCTTGATTGCCCTTCGGCAACCGCTGCCTCGTTCACGGCATGATGGTCAGCCCGAAGTACACACCTGGCGTCACATCACCGATGCGCCTTGTCAGCCACCTGGATCTGGAAGGTGATGGTGAGAAGTTGGCGGCACGCTTGCTGAGGCGCTCGTGACTTCATCGTCCCCTGGGCCAGTGTGACGAAATGTCACCCGAGAAGGGTGAGGTCAGGGGTCTCGAGGCATCTCTGCGGGAGCTTCGCCGGGACCCGTGACCTCGTCATGGCCCGTAGGCCCGACGAGTCGCCGTGGGGCATCGCCTACCTGGCGATGACCGCCCTGGTCATGTTCGGGCTGGCCATCGCCAAGCACCGTCTCGCCAACCAACTGGCCTCCGCCCCGCTTCGCTCGGAAGCCACCATGACGGTCCTCGACGGCGCCCTGTGACCAGGCGCCACGGTGCGAAACCGGCTCGGCGGTCGTCGACCTACCCGGCCAGGGCGGTCACCAGCACATCTGATCCCGCGGCATCGGTCACCACCACCGAAACGACCCGATCGGTGGGAATCGATGAGGCACCGTCCAGTCGGGCGATACCGGTTGGTGTCGGGCCCCACGTGGCGGCCTGCTGCCGGACGCCGGTGTCATCGACTACCCACGCCACGTAGCGGTCCCGCTGAGGGAGTCCTTCGAGGTCGAGACGGACTGCCGTACCCCACGGGCGGGCATCGATCGCCACCTCCCCATCGGCTCCTGTGGACTGGATCGCCAGGGCAGTCGCCTCGGGTCCTTCGGATCGGGGCAGGAGCGCCACCGTGGCCATCACGACGGCGAGCAACGCCGCCGCGGCGGCCACCCAGCGCCACCGGCGGCGTCCCCGGTCCAGCGATCGCCACTCGGATCGCGCCGAGGCTGCTGCCCGGTCGGCCACCGACTCAGGGAGCGGCTCGGCATCCTGAGAGTCCATCTGGCTCAGCAGGCCCGGGATGGGCGCAAAGGACGCCACCTCGCTCCTGCAGTCCGCACATCCGGCGAGGTGCTGCTCGAACCTGCGGCGTTCCTCAGGCTCCAGTGCGCCGAGGACGAAGCCGCCCGCCAGTTCTCGGTACTGATCTTGATTGTTCATTGCAGGATGCCTCGTTCCTCGAGTGCGCCGCGCAGCGACCTCATCGCGTAGTACAGCCTGGATTTGACCGTCCCGGCCGGGACACCGAGGCGTTCGGCGATCTCGGTGACGGTCAAGCCGCCGAAGTGCGCCAGGACCAGCACTTCCCGATGCGAACCGGACAGATCACCGAGCGCCTCCCTCACCAGCGTCGATTCGGCGATCCGATCGACCGGGACCTCCGCGGCAAGATCCTCCGGTACCTCTGTCTCCCCGACGACCCGGAGATGCCGGCGGTTCCGCCGGAAGTGATCCACCGCAGTGTTCTTTGCGATCCCGAAGATCCAGGACCGTTCCGAGCCGCGCTCCGGGTCGTATTGGTGGTGCCTTCGCCAGGCGCGAACCATGGTCTCGGCTACCACCTCCTCGGCGTCGCGTCGGTCGTCGAAGCGTCCTCGCGCCCAGGCGAACACGGCATCACCATGGTCCGCGCAGAGGCGCCGCACGAACACATCGGCGCCCTCCGGTCCTAAACCTCGTCGTGTCACGGGGTCCCATGATGGCGGCGGCAGCGGGGAACTGCCCGCCGCCACCATGCGATCCTCGGAGGTCACGCCCATCAGCCGATGATCACCCGGTGACGGTGATCGTGCCCGTCATCGCCGGGTGGAACTCGCAGAAGAATGAGTACTCCCCCGGCTCGTCGAAGGTGATGGTGAACTCCTCACCCTGCCCGAGAGTCCCGGAATCGAACAACCCGTCGTCGGATGTCCAGGTATGACCAGCAGCGTCGTCGTTGCGGATCGTCACCGTTTCGCCCACGGCGACCGTGATCGGCTCCCCGAACGAGAACCCGGAGATGACTATCTCCGCCGCCGCCTCCGCCGCAGCCTCGACGGTGACCTCGCCACCGACCACGGCCACGTTGCCGTCGGCGGTCTGCGCCGGGCCATCCACCGTGTTGTCCGGCGGGAAGAACCCATACTCACCATCACCGTCCACATCGATGTGTGCCATCGGGAATACCAACCCCGTGGCCGCCAACGGCTCATCCAAGGCGATCTCCACATCCGTCGAGGTGCCGGCCGGCAACAGAGCGGAATGCCCGATCACCGGACCCGGCGAACCACCACCATCACCGTGCACCGCGATGAACCCCGGGGACGGCAGCGTCACCGACGCCACCACGATCGACGACCCATCCGATGACTGCGCCTCGAACACCACCTCAGCCGGTCCCATCTCCGGAGCCGCCTCCGCCGCCGTCGTGGTGGGCGCTGCCGTCGTCGTCACCAGCTCGGTTGTCGTGGTGGCGGCATCGTCGTCACCGCAAGCTGCCGCCACCAGCGCTACCGGGATCAGCAATAGCGTCAATCGTTTCAGCATTCGACACCTCACTTCTCGTCGTGTGTCGAATGTGAGTACGCAACCGGGCCCTCAAACGGTTCAATCGTGAGGACAGGGGTGGCGCCTGTGCCGCGAAGGCTGCCGGGAGCGGCGACCGTGAACCGAATAGGAGCGAAGTTTCGACAGGGGTCCCGAAGCACTCCTGACGTCACCGCCCCCTGGGGTGCCGCGGGATGAGTACGTCATTTCGAGGACGACGGGGTGGAACGCGTCCAGAACAAAGGCTGCGCGTCGGTCTTGGTCAAGAATCGATGTCTCGGCGCGGGTTGATCCAGTACACCTGTACCCCGTAGTTCAGGCTCTCAGGGTCCGCCCAATCACCTGACATGTATTCGGGAAGAATCTCGCCGACCGTTCGGCACCGTTCGTAGAACCGCAACTCGGGATCGAACCGACTGCCGTCGTCGTTGCGTTTGTCGACGTAGGCCTCCACAGGCATGTCGCTGTGCTGGTGGTAGAGCGGTATTCGAGACCCATCCACAAAGCCCTCGAGGTCGTGTTCGACGACATACCGCTTGGCGTGCTCGATCAGGTGGGTTCCGATGCCCAGTCCCTGGAACCTCCCCGAGACGCTTGCGGCTGCGCCGTACATCACGTTGCCATCCGGTTCATGGGTGGTGTCCTCATCGGATGTCGAGAACGAATTCAATCTTGGCCGACTCTTGACAGGGCTCCCGAGGGGACAGACGTACCCGTGGCGTGGGCCAGTGTTACGAAATGTCACCCGAGGGGAGGGGCCCATATCAGCCGAGCCATGATCGCCCGCCGCCCGAGTCAGGACACTCCCAACGCCCTCGATGGCCGGGGTCTGTGTGGCGTATGCGGGTCTATGACGGGCTAGTTGATGGCGGCCCGGTCGGGCATCCGCGCGAGGTGTAGGCTCGATAACGGAGCGCCGGCAAACGCATGAGGAGCAACGACCTTCGGGCGGATAGCTCCCCCAGCGTGATTCGGCGCTCCTTTTGGCGTGACCACGCGCCCTACACCTGGTCAGGGTGACCCTTGACCTGGGGTGCTTGGGCGACCGACCGTGCCCTATGCAATCCCCTCAGCCATGGATCGCTACGGCCACCTCTTCCCGTCCGATCAGGAGGATCTCGCGGCTCGAATGGACGCCCGATTCAGGGCCTCTACCGGTTCTTCGATGGACAAATCCTGGACAGAAAGCGGTTCGTAGAAGAGCGCACCAACCGGCTCCAAATGGGAAACCCCTGCTCAGGCAGGGGTTTCCCTTGCGCCCCCGGAAGGATTCGAACCTCCGACACACGGTTTAGGAAACCGTTGCTCTATCCCCTGAGCTACGGGGGCTACGGGGGCGTGTGGAGAAATGGTAGGAGATAAGGTGGCGCCGCAGCGTCTGATCCGCAGAAGGGGCGGGTCAGTGGCGTGCAACCGGGCCGCTGGGTTCAAGGGCGCGGCCCGGGCGCCGCTCGGTCAGTCGATCGTCACGTAGCGGCCGACCAGATTGCCAGCCTCCTTGTTGAGCCGCATCCAGAACTGTTTGTTCTCAGGATCCCCGGGGCTGAACAGGTGGTCGTACTTGAGGCGATCCTCCCCTGGGGGCATGCGCCGCACCGCGTGGGCCACGAACTCGCTCAGTTGGCGAGCGTTCGCCAGGTACGGGGTATCCGCGATGTAGAAGAGGGCCGCCTTCTCGACCGCCCGCACCGACCGCCCGGAGCGCAGCGCCGCCCGCCGCAGCTGGCTGAGCGCCACCAGGAGCTGATCCCCCACCCCCAGTGGGGCCACCACCAGGTCGTTGTCGGTGGGCGTCCGGCTCAGCAGATCACTCCCCTTGGGCCGTGACCTGATGCCCTGCTTCATCTCATCCAAGGAACCTCCTGAGCTTCCCGCCATCACGAAGACGACTCGGGCGCCCCGCTCCACGTTGACGTCCAGGTTGGGGAGCAGCACCTCATAGGGCCAGGGAGCCTCAGGCTTGGCGTCCACCTCATCCACGAGGATCAGGCAGGGGCCGTCTCCGGCTACGGCATTCGCCAGAGCGGCCCTGAACTCATCCTCCGCCAACCCCGCCAGGTTGAGTTCCACATAACGGATGCCATCGAGTTCCTCGGCGAGCTGTTGCACGAAGAACGTCTTGCCGCTGCCGGGTGCCGCCCACACCAGATGGTTCTCCCGGTTGCCGGTCGACTGCTCCAGCCCGGCGCGGATCCTCTGGCGGGCATCGCCGAGGCGGTTGCGGACCTCGTCGTCGAAACGGGCGTAGTCACCCACGACCAGATACCGGGACAACACGGCCACGTCGAGGTCGGCCAGCAACGCAACCGCCTCGGTGGCGGGATCCGGCGCCGATTCCCCGGCGGCGAGGAAGCGGCGGGTTTCCTCCAAGTCGAGCTTGGCCTCGAGACGTTCGAACTCGGCAGCGGCCGCGCCCACCTCCAGTGCTGCAGCCTGATCCGATCCCGTCTGAGCGAGCTGCTTCCCGAGGGCGAAACGGGCGCGCGCGGCATCGTACGGGAGCCCACACGCGACCCAATCGGTGAAGGAACGCCGAAGGTGAAGCGCCGCCTGTGCCGAGTCGCCCTTCGCACCTGCCACCAGGCCCCGGGAATAGGCGGTCGCCGCGCGCAGCGCCGACGAGCCGTAACGGGTCGCCACTCCTTCGAGCTCGTCGGTGAGCGTCTCGGCCTCCTCGACCTTCCCGTCGTCGATGAACAGCTCGATGGCGGAGGGCAGCAGATGAGCCCGGGCCAGAGGCGCCTCCGGCGAGGCCGCCAGTGCGGCGCGGAGCAGAGAAGCCGCCGAACCCGGATCTCCCTGAGCCTTGCGCAACAGCGCCAAGCCCGGCATCACCGGATTCCCCATCTCGTGCGCCTTGGCGAACTCGGCCTCGGCCCGCTCCAGTTCGCCTCGCTGCAGGTGCACGTTGCCGATCTCGGTATGTGCCGCCGCGACGAACGGCACGAAGTGTTCCAGCTCCTCGATGGCGCGGCGAGCCCCGGCTTCGGCGGCGCTCAGGAGGCCACGTCGGCGATTGATCTCGGATCGACGCACTCGACAGATACCCGGATACGCCGTCTCGGACGAAGCCGCTTCGCACCAGCGCTCCGCCTCCTCGCTCCACTCGGATGCCGCTCCGTAGTCGGCGACATCGAGGCAGGCCGCGATCATGTTGCAGTACACCCGGCCGACCGTCATCGGCGTGATGTCACCGGCCGCCGCCGCCAGCATCGCCTTCTCCATGAGCGGCATGCCTTCATCGATGCGCCCCATGGCGGTCAGGATCTGGCCCTTGTCGTGAGTGGCCAGCATCTCCAGATCCCGATCGCCGACCGCCCGGGCGATGCCTATCGCCTCGTCGGCATGGCCGAGTGCCCCCTCCGTGTCTCCTTGCCCCTCGAAGGAGACGCGGGCCTGCATCCGAGCCAGATACCCCGCCGCCTTCGACTCCGGCGCTGCGGCCACCAGTTCCTGAGCACGGTTCATCCAGGCCCGGGCGATCGAGCTCCGCATCTTCAGCTCGTAGTCCTGCACCAGATCCAGTGCCACCAGAGCCGCTTCCTGCTCATCACCTCTCTCCCGAAACCGGTGGAAAGCCTGTTCTCGGGCGGCGATCGCCGTGGTGACGTCACTGAGCCACCACGCCGCCTGACCCAGCGCCTCGAGTTCCTCCGGACCCGCGTCGCGACCCGGTTCGAGCGCGTCGAGAAGAAACCGGCGCGCCTCCTCCCAGTCGCGACGGGCCAGTGCCGCGATGCCTTGTTCCCACTGATCCACGCGGGTCCTCCTGCGATCGGCCGGAGGTTACCGATATCCCGGCTGCTGTGTCTCACAGGCGGGACCTCAGGGCCCGGTCCTCGCCGACCCGCGCCGCAAGGGACTCAGTCACCGAGGTGCGGTCCGGTACCCTGCCGCGGTGACAATCCGTCGTCGCGGCGACCGCCGTCTCGAGATACACGGCCTGACCCGCGCCCCCACCGAGATCGACCCTGGAGACCTGGGCCGGCTTCCTGGGGTCGATCCCGATCGCTTCGAGGCCCCGGCGCTCCCGGCGGCATCGCTCCTCGAGATACTCGACATCGATCCCGCCGCCGACCACGTGACCGTCGAGAGCGGCGACGGTCACTACCGAGCCTCCATTCCGATCGATGAGCTGCGGCGGGGTGGGTGGCTGCTCGTAGGTCAGGCCGAAGACCGCGGCGGCCCGGTTCGCCTCATTGTCGAGGAGGGCCGGACCTTGTGCTGGAACGTCAAGGGGGTGGTGGCGCTGCGGTTCACCATCGGACCCGAGCCGGACTCGGTGCCGGCGAACCCGGAGCACTGAGCGCTCACGACCGGGCCAGCACCATCGCTTCCTCGAGGGTGGCCGGTCCGACTTCTACCGCGGCGGCCACCCCACCATCGGCCAGTGCTCGCTGCACCGCCTCGGCCTCACCGCCGGGAACCCGGAGCCCCCGGCCGGCCAGCATGACGTCGAACCCGGCCGCCTCGAGGACACCGAAGGCACGCTCCCAGCCGTCCGTGCGCACCACGACCGCTTGGGAGTCGCCCACGATGTCGCGTTCGTTGCCCCGGCCGATCACCCGACCCCTCGCCATGAGGATCAACCGGTCGGCCTGACGGGCTTCGTCCATGTAGTGGGTGGTGACCAGCACCGCGGTGCCCGTCTCGGCCTGGGTGCGGATCTCCTCCCAGAGGCGAGCCCGTGCCAGCGGTGCGACCCCGGAGGTGGGCTCGTCGAGCACCAGCAGATCGGGCCGGTGCTGCAACGCGCCGAGGAAGGCCACTCGGCGCTGGTCGCCGAGGGGAAGCCGTCCCACCAGCGTCTCGGCGATCTCGAGCCCTGGGGCGCTCGGCTCCACGCCAAAGACGCCGCCGGCGAAAGCCAGGTTCTCGGCGGCGGTGAGATCGGTCCACAGGCCCAGCCCCTGAGGCACATACCCGGTGCGGCGACGGGTGGCGCGGGAGGGGGGTTCGCCGAAGAGGCGGACGGTGCCGGAGGTGGGTCGCAGCAGTCCCAGGATCATCCGCATCAATGTGGTCTTCCCCGCCCCGTTGGCGCCGAGGACGCCTACCACCTCGCCGGGCTCGACCGTCAGATCGACGTCGTCGACGGCGGTGAAGCCCCCAAAGAGCCGCGTCACACTGAGGACTTCGACGACGCTCACGACGCACCTTCCCGAAGGGCGGCCACGATCACCACGTCTTCCAGATCGGGCGCGGTAGCGGCCGGATGGCCGTCGGGGAACCACTCCCGCCATCGAGCTCCCCGCCGCCACGCTCTGGAGAGGTCCGCCGGCGACTCGGTGTCGACGACGGCCCCCGGCATCGAGCCCCGGACCTCGTCGGGTGCTCCCGCCACCAGCACTCGCCCCTCGTGGAGGACCGTCACCGATGCGGCCCTTTCGGCCTCGTCGAGATAGGCCGAGGCGACCACGACGGTGGCCCCGTTCGACGCCGCCGATGCGATCAACCGCCACAGGTCGGACCGGCTCACCGGGTCGATTCCCGTCGTCGGCTCGTCGAGGATGAGCAGCTCGGGGGTGTGGAGCATCGCGGTGATCACAGCCAGCTTGCGGCGCATCCCACCTGAGAGGTTGCCGGCGAGCCGATCGACGAACGGTGCCAAGGCCGTCCGTTCCAGGAGCGAACCCGCCGCGGCCACCGGATTCTTGATTCCATGGGCCGCCCCGGAGAAGTCGAGGTTCTCCGCCACCGTGAGGTCGGCGAACACCCCGCCGGTGGCGGGGACGTACCCGATGCGACGCCGCTCCGGGATCGAGACCGCGCCCTCGTGGGCGATGGGAAGGCCGGCCAGGACCCGACACAGGGTGGTCTTGCCCGCCCCGTCGCCGCCGACGACTGCGGCGACGCGGCCGGGTTCGGCGGCCAGATCGACGCCGTCGAGTGCGGACGTGTGGCCGAGCACCACCGTGAGCCGGGAGACGCCCCAGGTCATGGACCGGGATCCCTCCCGGCCGGGGCGAGGTCACGACGGAAGCGCAGCACCGCCAACCCGAACACCACGATCGCCATGATGAAGAGCGCCAAGTAGGGAAGGGCGAGGGCATCGAACGGGGTGGCCTTCAGGAAGACCCCCCGCATGATCATCACGAAATACGTCAAGGGGAGCACGTAGGCGATCCAGCGCACGCCGATCGGCATCGACTGCAGGGGGAAGATGAGCCCCGACAGGAGGATCTGGGGGATCATCACCATGATCGCCAGCTGAATCGCTTCTCCCTGGGTGTGGGACACGGTGGAGATGAGCACGCCGAAGCCGAGGGCCACGAACAGGAACACGAGTCCCCCGAGGGCGAACATGAGGATCGAGCCCCGGAACGGCACGTCGAAGACCAGCAGCCCGAGGATCGTGATGATCACGAGGTCGAACACCCCGACCAGGAAGTAGGGGGCGATCTTGCCGATGATCACGTCGCGGGGCCGCAGCGGCATCACCGCCAGCTGCTCGATCGTGCCGTCGGCCCGTTCCTTCACCACGCCGAGGCTGGTGATGATCGTGCCGATCGCCAGCAGCACGAACCCGATCAGGCCGGGCACCATGATGTTGGTGGTGCTCAGCTCCGGGTTGAACAGCACCTCCACCGAGACACCCTCGGGCAGGGAGTCAACCCGGCGGAGCGCCGACTGGGCGGTGAACAGCTCGGTGCCGTCGAGATAGACCGTGGGGGGCGGTCCGGTCACCACCGCCACGACGGCCTCGCCGTCGCGGAGCAGCCGTCTTGCCACCTCGTCCCCGCCGCTCTCCTCGATGATGACCACCTCGAAGGGTTCGGTCAGGGCCGCCGCCGCGGATTCGGCACCAGGGCCGAGCACGGCGGTCTTGATGTCCTTGATGTCGAAACGGGCCGCGTACCCGAACACCGTGAGGAGGATCACCGGGATGGCGATGAGCATCGCCACCGTTCGCTTGTCACGCCGCAGCTGGCGGAACTCCTTGAGGATCATGGCCCGCATCGCCGTGCTCCTTGTGTCTCGGCCCGCCTATTCAAGCGCCGGTGATCGCCGGGCCGGAAGCGCTGCGAATCAGGAGGCCAGCGTGCCGGCGAATACCTGCCAGGCGAGCAGCGACTTGGCCGTGAGACTCAAGAGCACGTAGACCGACTCGCCGAACACGTAATCCGCCCAGCGACCCACCTTGCGGTACTGGAGAACCATGTTGACCGCAAAGCTGTTGAAGAACACGAACAGCGACACGTAGATGGCGTACACGAAGGCGGGGGGCGAACCGGCCGACGTCGGGCTCCACAAGTACACGCCGACCAACAGCCACGGCACGACGCCGGTGATCACACCGAACCAATACGGCATCCACCGACCGCTCCCCGGTGACTCGTAGTGCTCCTGGAGCAGCCCGAAGAGGATCATGGCGGCGTTGACCCCGAAGATGCCGCCGAGTGCGGCCACATCGCTGATGCCGGTGAGCATGGCGATGAGCACGACCATGACCGACGAGCTCAGGGCGTACTCGATCCAGCGGGCGTAGTTCCGCTCCCGCTGCAGGTTGGCGACGTACCAGTCGTAGATGCGCGGCGAGGCGACGAGCCAGTGGGCGACGGCCGACAGGAACAAGAAGGCGGCGACACCCCAGGCGAAGCGGAGGTCGAAGAGCCGGTCCAGCGACGGCGGCCGGGCCCCGGGTGCATCCTCGAGGAAGTTGGCGGTGACCGGCAGGGCGAAATCGTTGGCGATCACGAGGACGGCGATGCCCTGGATCGCATGAAAGGCCCCCATCACGACGTTGTACGTGCGCAGCCGGCGGAAGCGGGTGGTGGTTGCTGAGTCGGTCATGATGGTGACGATATCAATCTCCGTGCGTCTAGTGGGGGTCCGGTAGCCTCCGACTGGGAGGACCCTGTGACCCAATCCATCCGATCCGGCGCCGAGTACATCGAGAGCCTGCGCGGCCGCGGACTCGACGTCTACTTCATGGGAGAGCGGGTGGCCGAGCCGGTCGACCACCCGGTGATCCGCCCTTCCATCAACGCCATGGCGGCGACCTACGATCTGGCGATCGAGGACCCCGAGCTTGCCAGCGCCGTCTCGGGGATCACCGGGGAGCGGGTCAACCGCTTCCTGCACGTCACCGAGAGCGCCGCCGACGTCGTCGCCCAGAACGAGATGCAGCGGCGGCTCGGTCAGCTCACCGGCACGTGCTTCCAGCGTTGCGTCGGGATGGATGCCATCAACTCGGTGTACTCGATCACCCACGACATCGATGCCGCCCAAGGCACCGGCTATCACGAGCGATTCCTGGCGTGGTTGAGCGAGGTCCAGGCCGGCAACCTGGTGATCGGCGGGGCCATGACCGATGTGAAGGGCGACCGCTCGCGAGCCCCCGCCGACCTGGCCGACCCCGACCTGTACACCCGGGTGGTGGAGCGGCGCCCCGACGGCATCGTGATCCGGGGGGCCAAGGCCCACCAGACGGGCGCCATCAACTCCCACTGGCTGCTGGTGATGCCGACGCTGCGGCTCGCACCCGACGAGCGGGACTACGCGGTCATCTGTGCGGTCCCGGTCGAGGCTCCCGGCCTCACCTACGTCTACGGACGCCAGTCGTGCGACACCCGCAGCCTGGAGGGTGAACTGGACGTCGGGAACGCCACGTTCGCCGGGCAGGAGGCGCTGGTGATCCTCAACGACGTCTTCGTGCCCACCGAGCAGGTCTTCATGGACGGCGAGGTCGACTTCGCCGCCGAGCTCGTCGAGCGCTTCACCGCCTATCACCGTCGCTCCTACGTCTGCAAGGCAGGGGTGGGCGACGTGCTCATCGGGGCGGCGGCACTCATCGCCGACTACCACGGCGTGTCCCGGGCTTCCCACATCCGGGACAAGCTGGTGGAGATGATCCACCTCAACGAGACGGTGTTCGGCACCGGGATCGCCGCCTCCCATCGCTCTCATGCCACTGCGGCGGGGAACTGGGAGCCGGACGTGATGCTCGCCAACGTCTGCAAGCAGAACGTCACCCGGATCCCCTACGAGATGGGAAGGCTGGCCCAGGATCTCGCCGGCGGCGCGGTGGTCACCCTCCCCTCCGAGCAGGAATGGGGGGACTCCGAGATCGGCCCCCTGCTCGACAAGTACCTGCGGGGCCGGGACGACGTGCCCACCGAGCATCGGATCCGGGCGCTGCGACTCATCGAGAACATGACGCTCGGGCGCAACGCCGTGGGCTATCTCACCGAGTCGCTGCACGGGGCCGGCTCACCCCAGGCGCAGCGGATCGTCATGTCGCGCCGCGGCGACCTGGAGGCCAAGAAGGCCCTGGCGCGACGGCTGGCCGGGATCCCCGAGGACTAGGTGTCCCGGCGTCGGGCCGCGAGCGCCGCCAGGCTCCCTTCGAACATATAGGGCCGCGTCCACGCCTCCGAACCGGCCGGTGGAGGGATTGACGCCAGATCGGCGTCCGGGGTGCCGTCGAGGACCGCCTGGTCGACCAGCTCGTCGAACGCTCGCAGGTAGGACGCCATCGCGGCGAGGTGGGTTCGATCACCGACGGGGCCGTGACCGGGCACCAGGTGCTCGACGTGGAGCCCGCTCATCGTGTCGAGCATGGCGGCCCACTCGGCGGGGTAGCCGTCGTTGACCCTGGGGTGGCACTCGACCCACAGCAGGTCACCGCAGGCGATCACCCCGTCCGAGGGCAAGTGGACGAACACGTCGCTGTCGGTGTGGCCGCCCCCGTAGGTGAGGACCTCGGCGGACCGTCCCGAACCCTCGACCGTCATGCCGTCGTCGGCCATGGCGGTGGGGAGGGTGAGCCGGAAGCCGGGGAGCGACTCCTTCACCGCGCCGTACATCCTCAGCCTGCTCTCGGCGAGCTGCCGTTCGGCCTCGGATTCGGCGGTCTCCAGGGACTTCCTGACGGCGTCGAGGGCCTGATCGATCTCGGCCGCATAGGCGTCCAGATCGTCGGGGGCCGTGCCGGCGATGAGCTCGATGGTTCGGGCCGTCGACACGATGCTGGCGTCGTCGAAGACCTGGTTGCCGCCGGTGTGGTCATCGTGCCAGTGACTGGTGACCACCAGCGAGGCGCTGCGACCCGTCAGTTCCTCGGCGGCGGCCCGGAGATCTTCGGCCGCCGGGACGGTCATGAAGGTGTCGACGATGAGGGTGCGGTCGCCGAGATCGATGATCGCGGCGTTCGAGACCGCCGCGCCGCTGGAGCCGGCCACGGCCGCGAACACACCGGGCACGACCTCGTCGAGCGTGAAGTGGGGGGATTCCATGGGGCGAGCGTATCAGCGAGCGAAAGAGGGGCGGGTCCTCGCTTTGCCGATCTTCGCGGTCTGTGTCATGGTGGGGGCGTGAGCGGAACGAGTCTCAACCGAGTCGCCGGTCGGCGTGCCGCCAAGACCTACGGGGGCGGTCGGGTGTGTGCCGCCGACGGCTGCGAAACAGTCCTGTCCACCTACAACCGGAACACGCACTGCTGGACCCACTTCCAGCCGGTGCCGCGTCCGGCCCGGATTCCAGGTCCTTCCCCCAAGGCCTAGCGCAAAGGGGTACCGACCGCGCCCGGCGACAGCCGGGGCCCCTCAGCCTGCGTCCAGCGCCCGGTCGTCGCCCGTTCGGGCCGCCAGCACGGCCTCCAGTTCGTCGATGCCCACCGGATCCACTTCCAGCGCCCGGAACTGAGCCTTGGTGATCGTCAGGGCGGCAGGGGGGAGCGCCAGGAGCCGATGAGCCAGGTCGTCGACTCGCTCGCGCAGTCGATCGGCCGGCGCCACTGCGTTCACGAAACCGATCTGGTCGGCCTCCGCCGCGCCAAAGGGCCGGCAGGTCATGACGAGCTCCTTGGCGACGGCCGGCGGCATCGACCTCAAGAGCGCCGGAATTCCGCCCCATACGAGCGGGATTCCCAACTCGACCTCGGGGATGCGGAAGGTGGCGTCTTCGGTGGCGATTCTGAGGTCGCACGAAGCCGCCAGGACCACCCCGCCTCCGACACAATGGCCCTGGATGGCGGCGATGGTGATCGCCCTGCTCCAGCGGAGCGCATCGGCGGCCCGGCGTCCTAGGGCGACCGCTTCGGCGATGCCGGCCTCGGTGAGGCTCTCCGGGTCTCCCAGTTCGGTGACGTCGACACCGGCGCAGAACGAAGGTCCTCGCCCGCGAAGGACGACCACACGAGCCCGGTCATCGAGAGCGTCGACCGCCGTCGCGATTTCGGCGAGGGTGCGACGATCGAGAGCATTGCGCTTGTCCGGACGCGACAGCGTGATCACGCCGAGGCCTTCGACGACCTCGGTGACGATGCGGGTCTCTTCCATACTCCGGATTCCAGCAGGCGACGGGACGGCTCTGCGACCGGGCCGGGGCCGGTGGTGCTGGTAGATTGTCGCCACCGGAGAAAGGAGGTGGTCCGAGTAATGAGTGGTAGTAGTCACAGGACCCCGGAGGTGGTCGGGCGCTAACGGCCACAGGGGTGGCCGTTCCCCGGGCTCGGGCCCGGGAGGTGGCGACTCCAACCCGGACCACCGAGGCCCGGAGATCCGCAAGCTGGTCCTCTTGCGGCGGCGTATGCGCCGAAGTGTCTCCGGGCCTTCACGCGCCCGGGACCGTACCTCAGGAGGGTCGGCGGAGCTCCAACCAGCGGAACTCGAGCGACCCGATGTCGAAGGCGAACGGGTCGGCGGTGACACCTTCGAGTGGGTCACCCGAGAGGGCGTCGATCGGGACCCTTCCCCCCAGGCGTCCCGGAGGGAACCGGATCGCCTGGGCATCGATCGCGAAGTTGGCGAGCACCAGGGTCGCCCGGTCGCCGTGTTCCCGCAGGAAGGCGAAGACGGCGTCGTTGGGTTGGTCGATCATCTCGAACGTTCCCAGGCCCATCTCAGGTCGGTCCCGTCGAGCGACCAGCATGTCCCTCACCCAATTGAGCAGTGAGCCGGGATCGTCGCGCTGGTCGGCGACGTTGATCGCCTCCGTTCCGAACCGGCCGGTGATCATCGGGTAGTAGGAGGTTTCGGCCTTGGTGAACCCGCCACGGGGTGTCCATTGCATCGGGGTGCGCACCCCGTCCCGATCGGGCAACTCGACGTCGTCCCACATCCCGATTTCGTCGCCGTAATAGAGGATCGGGCTTCCGGGCAGAGAGAGCAGGAGCCCGTGGAGCAGCTCGATGGCGCGGCGATCGTTGCCGGCCAGCGGTGCCAGACGGCGGCGGATCCCCAGATTGAGCCGGTAGCGGGGGTCGGCGGCGTAGTGGTTCCACATGAATTCCCTCTCCTCCGGCGTGACCATCTCGAGGGTCAACTCGTCGTGGTTCCGGAGGAAGATGCCCCACTGGGCACCGTCGGGGATGGGCGGTGTGTCGGCGAGAATCGTGCGAACGTCCCGCGCGTGGCCCCGAGCCAAGCCCATGTAGAGGCGGGGCATCACCGGGAAGTGGAAGTTCATGTGGCACTCGTCGCCGTCGCCGAAATAGGCGGCGGCATCCCGGGGCCACTGGTTGGCCTCGGCCAGCAGCACCCGGTCCCCGTACTCGGCGTCGATCATGGTCCGGACCCGCTTCAGGTACTCGTGGGTCTCCGGCAGGTTCTCGCAGTTCGTTCCTTCCCGTTCGAACAGGTAGGGCACGGCATCCATGCGGAATCCGTCGAATCCGAGATCGAGCCAGAACCGGAGCACGTCGAGCATCTCCGCCTGCACCGCCGGGTTGTCGTAGTTGAGGTCGGGCTGGTGGCTGTAGAAGCGGTGCCAGTAGAAGGCACCGGCCTGTTCATCCCAGGCCCAGTTCGAATCCTCGGTGTCGAGGAAGATGATGCGGGCCTCGGCGTACTTGTTCGGGCTCTCCGACCAGACGTACCAGTCGCGGCGATCGGACCCCGGTCGGCGGGCCTCCTGGAACCACGGATGAGCATCGGAGGTGTGGTTCATGACGACGTCGGCGATCACCCGCAGGCCGCGCCGGTGGGCGGCGTCGATCAGATCGGCGACGTGATCGAGTGTGCCGAGGTCCGGGTGGACGGAGCGATAGTCGGAGACGTCGTAGCCTCCGTCCCGCATCGGCGAGTCGAAGAACGGGGGAATCCACAGGCAATCGACGCCGAGCCAGCGCAGGTACTCGAGGGACTCGGTGATGCCGCGCAGATCCCCGATTCCGTCGCCGTTGCCGTCCCGAAACGACCGGGGCAACAACTCGTAGAAGACGGCGGATTGGTACCAGGCCAAGCGAGCCTCCCGGTCGGCACGAGGAGGCTAGTGGGACGGCCGGCGGCGTCAGTCCCTGTAGCGGTCGACGAGGTCACCCAGCGAACCGAGGAGTCGGGCGAGCTGATCGCGATGACGCTCGTCCGTCAGGCGTCCCTCGGCATCGAATTTCGCCGATGCCCTGTCGACCATGACCTGGGGTGCTCCGACCAACGGCACCCGATTGTGGAGCAGGATCTCTCGCAGGTGGAGTTGAGCCCGGACCGTGCCGAACCTTCCCCCGGCACCGAGGATGGCGGTGGGGATCCCGTTGAGCGGCGAGTCGGCGCCGCCCCGGGAGGCCCAGTCGAGGGCATTCTTGAGCACACCCGGGATCGAGTAGTTGTACTCCGGAGTGGCGATGAGCAGCGCGTCGGCCTCGGCGATCGCGCTGCGGAAACGGACCACCTCGGGGGGAAAGCCCCGGGCGGTCTCGTCGTCGGCGTTGTACAGCGGGATTCCGTCGAGGTCGGCAATCTCGATCTTCATGTCACCCGGAGAGATCTCGGCGGCGGTCTCGAGCAGCGCCCGGTTGTAGGAGCTGCGCCGCAGCGATCCGGCTATGCCGAGGACTCGGGTCACGGCGTGAGTCATGTGTCTCGCAACGCTGGTGGCTCCGCCGGCATTCCTAGGGCTGGGCCAGCTCCACGTACATCAGGTAGTGAGGCCCGATGTGGGGGAGGTCGAAGGGGTCCCCGAATCGTCGGAAGCCGTATCGCTCATAGAAGCCGTAGGCCCCGACCTTGGCGTTGGCCCACACCAATCGGGCCCCCATCGTGGCGGCGTACTCCATGCAGCGGCGCAGGAGGAGGCCCCCGAGGCCGTAGCCGCGCTGTCCGTGGTCAACGGCGGTACCGCGAACCCTCCACGTCTCCACTTCGCTCGAACCGGGGAGCCGTTGCCGGTGGATCGTAGAGATCCCGACCAGCCGGTCGTGGCGGTATCCACCAACGTGGAGGGTGTCGGGGAGTTCGTCACCCGGCCAGGACATCTCGGCGAGTTCCTGGTGAGGCCGGAGGAGGGCCCGGCGAAGATGGTGGGTATCCTCGGCCTCGATCTCGCGAATCTCGAACTCGCCCATTGAGCGCCTCCCAGCCGCAGCTTATCCATCGGGACCTGAGGCGTGCCGATGAGGTGATCACGACCGGGCGAGGGAGGCGGTCCCAGGGGCACGCGACGGCTGCGGCTCCGATTCGAACCACCCGCTCCGACCGGCGCTCCCGGGTAAACTACATCCCTGTAATCATCGGAGGCAGAGATGGTGCTGGCGGCTGATCGGGCGCTCGACGGCGTGGCGGACGCGGTGGTGCATGCCTACGCCAGGCTCGGTTGCACCGTCGTCGAGACTCGGCTCGCCGAAGCCTCCGGGATCGCCGAAGTGCCGGGAACCGTGGTCGTGGCCGCCGATGTGGGTGCCGCCGAATGCGTGCTGGAAGACGGCGTCGACCCGGTCGAGATGGCGCCGGCAATCGAGCGGCTGGCGGCTACCGGATGGGAGGTCACGGTGTTGTCTCCCGCCCATCGCATGGGTGAAGCCCATCGAGCCCTCCGGGGACGCCCGGCGCTGCTGCAGGCGTGGTGGCGCGACGGGGATCGACTCTGCTTCGGGTCGCCCGAAGTACCCTGACGGGGTGCCCACCCCCCTCTACACGCAAACCGTCATCGCCTTCATCTGGGACTTCGATCGCACGTTGATCCCGGGCAACCAACAGGAGCCGATCTTCGAGGCGTACGGGGTCGACGAGGCGACGTTCTGGGAGGAGGTGGATGGGCTCGCCGCCTATCACCGCAAGCGGGGGACGGTGATCTCCCGGGATGCCGCGTACCTGCTCCACATCCTCACCTACGTGGAGCGCGGCATCTTCAAGGGCCTCACCAACGACCGGCTCCGGGAACTCGGTTCCCGGATCACACCGAACCCGGGGATCCCGGAGTTCTTCGATGCCACTCGAGAGGTGGTCGCGTCGGAGCCGCGATTCCGGGCCGAAGGCATCACCGTGGAGCACTATGTGGTGTCGACCGGCATGCTGCCGATGATCGAGGGCAGTTCGATAGCTCCCAAGATCGACGGCGTCTGGGCCAACACCTTCATCGAGCGCTCGGCTCCTCCCGGGTACCTCGAGCATCTGGATGTGGAGGACGAACGGGGCCCCATCACCCACATCGGGTTGATGATCGACAACACCGCCAAGACCCGAGCCGTGTTCGAGATCAACAAGGGCGTGAACCGCAATCCGAGCATCGACGTGAACGCCAGGATGGGCGAGGAGCAACGCCGGGTCCCGATCAGCCACATGATCTACATCGCCGACGGTCCCAGCGACGTGCCGGTCTTCTCCGTGCTCAATCAGCGGGGCGGCAAGACCCTCGGCGTGTACACCCTCGAGCCTCGCAACAACTTTCGGCAGGTGAAGGATCTTCAGGAGCAGGGCCGTATTCAGGGGATGGCAGAAGCCGACTTTCGTCCCGGCAAGGCCGCCTATCTGTGGTTGATGGACAGCCTCACCCAGATCGCAGACGAGATCGTCGAGGCCCGCGTCCGAGCATTTGCCGACATCCCCAATCCCCCCGGTCACGTGTAGCGGGTAGCTTCGGCATCGTTGCCTCCGGAGGTGATGCCATGCAGGTATCTGGTTCGCGTGTGCTGGTGACCGGCGGTGCGTCCGGTCTGGGGGAAGGAACCGTCCGGCGTCTGGCCGCCGGCGGAGCCAAGGTCGCCATTCTCGATCTGCCCCGGTCCCGGGGCGCGGCGCTGGCCGAGGAGCTGGACGGAGCGGTGTTCGTACCGGCAGACGTGACCGACAGCGACGCCGTCGGGAAGGCCGTCGCCGACGCTGCATCCGGCTTCGGTGGTCTCGATGTGTGCGTCGCCGCCGCCGGGGTCGCCTCGGCTCACCGGGTGGTGACCCGGGCCGGCGATCTGTTCCCTCTCGAGCTCTTCCGTTTCGTCGTCGACGTGAACCTCATCGGCCTCTTCGACGTGGTTTGCAACGCTGCCCGTGTGATGGGTGAGAACGAGCCGGGTGAGTCGGGGGAGCGCGGCCTCATCATCACCGTGGCGTCGATTGCAGCGTTCGAAGGGCAGATCGGCCAGGCGGCCTACTCGGCATCGAAGGGCGGTGTGGCGGCCATGACGCTGCCGCTGGCTCGGGACCTCGCGGGTCGCGGTGTTCGGGTCCTGTGCATCGCTCCCGGGATCATGGACACCCCGATGCTCGACGCCGGAGGGCCGGATCTGCGAGAGCGGCTGGCCGACGTGCACCTGTTCCCCAAGCGGCTCGGCACCGCCGAGGACTTCGCCGGGCTGGTCGAGCACATGATGACCAATACGTTGCTCAACGGGACGGTGGTCCGTCTCGATGCAGGATCCCGCATGGCACCACGCTGAGCGGCAATCGTTCAGCCCCCCTTCGGGTGTGCCGATAGCAACGGCAAGCCCGAACAGGGGTCCCACTACGAGCACATCGCCTGTCAGTCGTCTGATACGCGGCATCCTGGCCCGGCTGGAGCCGGCCGCGGTGCTCGTCTTCGTCGCGCATGCCTCCTTCGAGTGGGGCAGCCTGGGGACGACGCCCTTGTGGTCGGTCGCCGGCCTGTTCGCGGTCTTGGCCGTGCCGGCGGCCCACGGGCTGGTGCGGCCCAACCACCCCAGCGTGGTGGTCGGGCGGGCGGCCCTGGCCCCGGCCACCGCAATCCTCGTGGGCGAATTGACCGGGGATCCCAGCGGGAACCTGTGGTGGTGGTTCCTCGGCTTCGCATTCGTCTATCCCCTGGCGCTGCCCCGCCGGTTCGCGATGGTGACGCTCGCCGTGGTCCCGGTGGCCTATGTGGCCGCCGCGCTGGTCGGCGTCACCGGCTCTGAGGTCGGTCGGGCGTCGCTGCGGGGAGGAATCCTTTTGGCACTGGCCCTCGTGGGTCTCGCAGCAGGGCGGGCCCTCGAGACGGTCGTCGGGGAGACCGAGGATGCCGAGGGTCAGCTGCAACGGAGACTCGCCGTGTTCCGGGCCGCATTCGAGAACGCCGCCTCGGGAGCGGCTCTCCTCGACCTGAACGGCAACTTCGTGCGGGTCAACCAGGCCATGGAGGATTTCCTCGGCCGCTCCCGCGACGAACTACTCACGCTGGGATGGGGCAACGTGGTGCACCCCGAGGATCTCCGTCGACACTCGGTCCGTATCAGGCGACTCCTCGAAGGCGAGCTGTGGAGCTTCCACGCCGACGGCCGGTTTGCCATGCCCGACCAGCGAGTTCGGTGGGGAACTGCCGGCATGTCGCTCATCGCCGACGACACCGGCCGACCCCGGTTCGTGCTCGTTCACGTGGTCAATGTGACCGATGCCCGGCAGGGCGAGCTGGAACTCCGCCGGTCCGAGGCCAGGTCGCGAGGTCTCTTCGAGGTCACGCCGGTTCCACTCTTGCAAGCCGACCTCACGGTGTTTGAGGGAGTGGTCGAGGGGTGGCGGCGCGCCGGGGCAACCGATCTCGACGTCTACCTGTCGGACCACCCGGGGGCGCTCGACGATGCGGTGGGGGCCATCTCCTACGTGGGCATCAACCACGCTGCCCGCCGATTGCTGGGCGTTGAAGACATCGATGAGCTCGCCCGGGCGATCGCAGCCGGGCGGCTGGGAACCGGGTATCGGGCAGCCGTCCTGGCCATCGCCAGGGCCAGGTGGGCCGGGTCGGGCCACCTGGAGGTCGGGGCGGTGCTCACCGATACCACCGGAGCGGTCAGGGAGGGCACCCTGCGCATGGTCGTTCCCGCACTCCGCGGCGAGCCGGCCCTCGACAGCGCCGTGCTGGCGTTCACCGATCCCGTCTCCGTCCGGCCGTCGATGCGGGATCGGACGGCGGGCGATGATCGACTGCTGGCGGCAATCACCGGCGCGCCGGTGGTGCTGTTCGCCGTCGATGCCGATGGCATCTTCACGCTGTCCGAAGGTCAGGGGCTCGGGGCGCTCGGTCTGGAGCCCGGCGAGGCGGTGGGTCGATCGGTCTTCGACATCTACGCCGACCATCCCAGTGTCATCGCCAATATGCGCCGGGCACTGCGCGGCGAGGAGTTCACCGCCAGGGTCGAAGTCGGGGATCTGGTGTTCGAGGCCAGGTATTCGCCGATCGTGGAGCACGGCGAGCTCAAGGGGGTAATCGGGTTGGCCACCGACGTCACCGAGCGGGAGAGAGCCAACGAGAGGCTCCGGGATCTCGTTCGCTCCAAGGACGAGTTGGTGGCGACGGTCAGCCACGAGCTGCGCACCCCCCTCACCGCCGTCATCGGGTTCGCCCACGAGCTGCGTGACGGCCTGGGGCGCTTCTCCCCCGAGGAGGTGCAGAGCCTGGTGGCCCTGATCGGCGATCAGGCGGTGGAGGTCAGCGATCTGGTGGAAGACCTGCTGGTCGCCTCCCGAGTCGAATGGGGCGACTTCGTGGTCGTTCACGAGGCCGTGGACCTGTGGTGCGAAGTGGAGGCGGTCCTCGGCGCACGGAGGGTCGACTCCGAGGTCGCCGCGGACCGTACCGCGGAGGAGGCCAAGGTGCTGGCCGATCCCACCCGGGTCCGCCAGATCATCCGCAACCTGATCACCAACGCCGACCGGTATGGGGGACCACACATCATGATTCGGGCGGAGAAGGGCCCCGACACCTGGTCGCTCTCGGTGATCGACGACGGTGAGGGTGTTCCGGAAGCCTATCGGGAGCGTATCTTCGAGCCCTACTTCCAGGCGCACCGCCGCCAGAACCGGACCGAATCGGTCGGTCTCGGACTCACCGTGTCCCGGCAGCTGGCCCAGATCATGGACGGCGATCTGTCGTATCGCTGCGAGGAGGGCCGCTCGCACTTCACGCTCACGCTTCCGGCCCTGTGAGGCCCCGCCCGGCGCAGGACCGCCTCGATACACTCCCTGCATGAGCCTCGAACTCGTCGACGTCGCCGCCCGGGAGCCGTCCTGGCCCGATGCCGAGGAACGGCCGCTGCTCTTCCTGCTGGATGCCTCGTCGGCGCTCGAGCGACGGTTGCTGGATGCTTGGATCGATCGGAACCGCCGTCCGGGGCCCGGCGACGCAGTGGTCGACATCCCGCCCTCACGGCGGCGGCGTCTCCGCCGACCGGCGGTCTCGGTCCGGTTGCGGCAGCGCCTCGAGGACGAGTCCGATCCGCTGCTGGTGCCGCTGCGAGTGGCGTGGCTGGCGCCGGAGCGGGACGGCCGCCGGCGGGCGAGCCTGCTCGACCTGCTGGCGTTCGGGGACCCGCGCGACCCGAGCCGTCTGCGCCAGGAGTGGCTGGTGCGGCGATATCCCGATCGAGTGCACATCGTGGCCGGTGAGGCCGCTCCGGTCTCCGATCTGCGCACCCGTTGGGTGGATGCCAGGACGAAGAGTCCCGACGATCCGGCCGGGTTCGCCGAGTTCGTGGCGATGCAGGCTTCCCTCGCCCTCGAACGCTCCGAGCGTCGCATCCGCGGCAATCGGTACAAGGTGCCCCGCTTCCTCGCCGAGGACCTGCTGAGCCGCTCGTCGTTCCAGGTCGGTCTGTTGAGGCTGGCGGAGACCACCGGGCAGACCGCCGAGGGGGCGATGCGTCTGGCACACCGCTACCTGAAGGAGATCGCCGCCACCCACAGCACCTTTGTGATCGACCTGATGGCGGCACTGATCCGGATCCTCTACACCCAGGGCTACCACCGGCGGATCTTCTACGACCGAGACGGTCTTCGTCGGATCTACGAGCTCTCCCAGCAGCACCCGCTCGTGTTCCTGCCCAGCCACAAGTCGAATCTCGATCACCTCGTGCTCATGTACGTGCTCTACGAGAACGGCTTCCCTCCGAACCACACCGCCGGCGGGATCAACATGAACTTCTTCCCCGTCGGCCCGCTGGTTCGCCGGGCCGGGGTGTTCTTCATCCGGCGGTCCTTCAAGGACAACGAGCCCTACAAGTTCGTCCTGAAGAGGTACCTCGATTTCCTGCTGGCGAAGCGGTTCCCCCTCGAGTGGTTCATCGAAGGCGGGAGGTCGCGTTCGGGCAAGATGCGGGCCCCCCGCTTCGGGATGCTGGCCTACGTCGCCGATTCGTTCCGGCGCGGCTCGTGCGACGACGTGGTGCTGGTGCCCGTGTCCATCGCCTACGACCAGATCCACGACATCGGGGATTACGCCGCGGAGCAGAAAGGTGCCGCCAAGCAGCGGGAGAGTTTCGGCTGGTTCCTTCGGGCCTTGCGCACGATGCGGCGCCGCTACGGCCGGATCCACCTGAACCTCGGCGAGCCGCTGTCACTGGCCGAGGCCCTCACCCCGTACCGCGACGAGGGGGGCCAGCCCGACGAGAGCGCCCTCGAAATCCAGAAGCTGGCCTTCGAAGTCGCGGTGCGCATCAATCGGGTCACTCCGATCACGCCGATCTCGCTGGTCACGCTGGCGCTGCTCGGGTCCCGGGACCGGGCCCTCACCGTTGACGAGACCTCGGCGGTGCTCTCCGACTACCTCGATCTGGTGGAACGTCGGGGGCTCCCGGTCACCGAAGTCCTCTCGTTCGACACCCCCGAGCAGGTGCTGGCCGCGTTGGAGGCGCTCCGGGAGCACGGCGTCGTGTCGCGTTTCACCGGCGGGCTCGAGACGGTGTACTCGATCGAACCGGAACAGCACCTGGCCGCGGCCTACTACCGGAACACCATCAGCCACTTCTTCACGACCGGAGCGATCGTGGAATTGGCTCTGCTGGCGGCCGCCGAGGGGGAGGGCGACCCTCGAGACACGTTCTGGGACGGGGTTATGGCGCTGCGCGACCTCTTGAAGTTCGAGTTCTTTTTCTCCGACAAGGAAGAGTTCCGCGTGGAGGTCGAGGCGGAGCTGGCCGATCACGTTTCCGGATGGGAGAAGGTCCTCGCCAAGGGTGGCGACGAGGTGATGGCGATCCTCCGTTCCGTGCGGCCCTTCCGGGCTCACTGGGTGCTACGGCCGTTCCTCGAGGCCTACCGGGTGGTGGCGGACCTCCTGGAGCATCGTGACTACCGGCAGGAGATCGAGGAGAAGGCGTTCCTGGAGGAGTGCCTGGCGGTCGGCAAACAGTATCTGCTGCAGTACCGCATCGAGAGCCCCGAGTCGGTCTCGACCGTGCTGTTCGAGACCGCTCTCAACCTCTCCCGCAACCGGGGCTTGCTGGAGGCGGGAGGACCCGAGCGATTGGAGGAGCGGCGGGCATTTGCGGCTCAGATCCGCGACGTGATCCGCCGCATCGACTCGGTGGAGAACCTCGCCGCCGCCCGGCGGCTCGGGCTGTCTGAGTAGGCCCTACTTCTTCGCCGATTGGTAGTAGGGGTCGGTTCCCGACGCGTGGTCGGTGACGTCGATGACCTGCTCCACCTCCGGGATGGCCTCCTTGATGGCCACCTCGATGCCTTGGCTCAAGGTGACCTGGGCGAGACCGCAGCCCTGGCAGCCACCGCCCAGCCGCAGGTAGACGGTGGCCTCCTCGACACCGACCAACTCAGCGAAGCCGCCGTGCGAGGCGATGGCCGGGTTGATCTGATGGTCGAGGACGGCCGCCACCCGCTCGGCGAGCGGGCCGGTCAGATCCCCCGCGCCGTCGCCGAACGCCGGGAGCGCGCTGTTGGGATTGTCGATGGCCAGCCCGCCGTCCCGGACGTGGATCGATGCGCCGTGCAGGTTGTCGATGCTCTTGGCCGCAATGATCACCGGAAGATCGCCCTGGGTCGAGACGTTGTCGCCGTCGACGGCGTCCTCGATCGGGATGAAGGTCAACTCGTAGACGAACTCCACCCCTCGGACACCGGTGATCTGCACGCTGAGAGCCAGCTCGTCGGCATCCGGTTCCTGTGCCCGCAGCCCCAGGATCGCTTCGATCGCCTCGTCCTCGATCGTGATGACGGTCTCGTCGTTCGGCAAGCCCATGCCTTTCCGGGTGGCGGGGGCATCGTACCCGGATGCCGATCCGAAGACGGACTGTCCGCCGAGGTGCGGCATCATGGGGGCCATGCCCCGGGCGCTCGTCATTCTTCCCACCACCACCTACCGGGCCCCCGACTTCGTGGACGCCGCCGTCGATCTCGGAATCGACCTGGTGGTCGCGTCCGAGGCCGGCCACGCTCTCGCCGACCAGATGGGAAACCGGTACCTGGCGATCGACTGCGGCGAGCCCGAGGCGGCTGCTGCGGCAATCGTCGATCTGGCGCGGCGGGAGCCGTTCGACGCGGTGATTGCCGCCGACGATGCCGGGGTGGTGGTTGCCGCGGCGG
The DNA here is from genome assembly GCA_041551965.1 of Acidimicrobiia bacterium. Lineage (GTDB taxonomy): Bacteria > Actinomycetota > Acidimicrobiia > Spongiisociales > UBA11373 > JBFELU01. Next base: position 21,785 of record JBFELU010000013.1, on the reverse strand, counting down.
CGGCCGAGGAATTGGGCCTTCCCCACAACCGGCCGGAGGCGGCCGCCGCGACCCGGGACAAGCTGGCCATGCGCCGCCTCCTCGCCGACGGTGGCGTTCCGCAGCCCCGGTTTGCGGCCATCGAGCCGGGCGAGGATCCCGCCTCCGCGGCGGCCGCTCTCGGATTCCCCTGTGTTCTCAAACCGCTCGGTTTGTCGGGAAGCCGGGGCGTGATCCGGGCCGACTCCCGAGCCGACGCCCACCGGGCGGCCCGGCGCATCCGCGCCATCCTGCGAGAGGCCGGGGAGGATCCGGCGGCACCGCTGATCGTCGAGGAGTACGTTCCCGGATCCGAAGTGGCGCTCGAGGGATTGGTCGGTCCGGCGGGGCTCGAGGTGCTGGCGATCTTCGACAAACCCGATCCCCTGGAGGGCCCGTTCTTCGAGGAGACGATCTACGTGACCCCGGCCGAGCTCGATGAGAGCACCGTGGGTCGCATCGAGGAGGTCGTGGCCGCCGGAATCGATGCCCTCGGCCTGAGCCACGGACCGATCCACGCCGAGGTGCGTCTCGCCCACGGTGAGGCCACGCTCATCGAGATCGCGGCCCGCTCGATCGGGGGTCTGTGTTCCCGGTCGCTCCGCTTCGGCATGCTGGGGGTGAGCTTGGAGCACCTGCTTCTCCGGGCTGCTCTGGGGATGCCGCGCCGGGCCATGGGCCGCGAGACCCGGGCCTCGGGGGCGATGATGCTGCCTATTCCGGCCGATGGGGTGCTCCGGGCCGTACGGTGGCGCGAGGCGGCGATGGAGATACCGGGGATCACCGGACTGGAGATCACCATCCCCGTCGGTCAGCGGGTTCGGCGCCTTCCCGAGGGGGACCGGTATCTGGGGTTCCTCTTTGCCGCCGGGGAGACGTCGGCCGACGTCGAAGCGGCGTTGCGGGAAGCCCACGCCGTCCTCGACATCCAGATCGATCCTCCCGGCTAGCTCGGGGAGTCGTCGCCGGGATGGCGCATTCGCCGGCGAGTAGGTGGCTGGTCGGGGGATTCTGACTCCATCGGCTGCGCAAAGATGCGGGCCCGTTGCCGGAGAGCCTCCACGCCGCTGCGCAGAACCCGGGTCGCCCCGCCGGCCTGGAGAGGGGCCCGCAGCAGTTCGGGCATCTGGCGCATCACCCCCAGGCTCTGAAATGCCCCGTACATGATGCCTCCGGTGAGGCCGACGATCCCGACCCCGGCCAGCAGCACCACCGCGCGCGGAAGATCGAGCTCGAAGAAGACCCGCCCGGACGGGGTGGACAGCACCAGGAGGAATCCGGCGGCCATCGAACCGACGAGGAACTTGCGGGGCGTGGTGAGCGGCCGGGCGTTGATGAGGAGGGCGAATAGTCCGATCGAGACGAGCACCAGCGTGGCGGCGGTGCGGGCTTCGGTGAGGGAGACCTCCTCGATGATCGACAGCTCGTAGCTGCCGTAGGTGGCGGCCGCCGCCAGCGCACCGACCGGGATGGCGAAACGCAGCACCCTCTGGACGAACCCGGTTCGGGCCCGGGCGGCGGAGGGCGCCAGGGCGATGAAGAATGCGGGGGCCCCGATGGTCAGGGTGCCGACCAGAGTGAGGTGACGGGGCACGAAGGGGAACGGCCTGGAGAACAGGCCGACCAGGATCGCCAGCAAGAAGGCGTAGACCGTCTTGACCACGAAGAGATTGGCGACCCGCTCGATGTTGGCGATCACCCGTCGTCCCTCCCCGACGACGGAGGGGAGGGTGCTGAACGAACCGTCGAGCAGGACCAGCTGAGCCACCGATCGCGAGGCGCCCGATCCCGATCCCATGGCGATGCCGATATCGGCATCCTTGAGGGCCAGCACGTCGTTGACACCGTCGCCGGTCATGGCGACCACATGGCCCTTTGCCTGCAGCGCCCCCACCATGGCCCGCTTCTGGTGAGGGGAGACCCGGCCGAAGACCGTGCCCCGCTCGACGGCGTCGGCGAGCTCGGGTCCCTCTTCCGGCAACGTTCGGGCGTCGACGACGGCATCGGCTCCGGGGATGCCCACCTGGCGGGCGATGGCCGCCACGGTCTCGGGGTGATCCCCGGAGATGACCTTGGCGGCGACGCCCTGGCGGGCGAAGTACTCCAGGGTCTCCGCTGCGTCGGGCCTGATGCGATCGCTCAGCCCGACCAGCGCCACCGGCTCGGTGCCGATCGGGATCCGATCTTTCAGGTCCCCCGGCGCTCGCGCTACGAGGAGCACCCGGTTTCCCCCTGCGGCGGCCCGTCTCACCCGTTCGCCGAGCTCGGGGTCGTCGGGGAGGATCATTTCGGGGGCTCCGAGAATCCACGAACCCCGGCCCGTGAAGACGGCCCCGCTCCACTTTCTGGCGGAGGAGAAGGGCACCGCCGCGGTCGCGACCCATCCCTCGGGCTTCGGGAACTGTTCGCCGATGGCGTGCAGGGTGGCGTTGGGATTGGGGTCGGAACTCGCCAATGCCCCCAGGGCGGCCTGGGCGTCGTAGGCGTCGGTCAGCAACTCCAAGGTGTCGACCACGAGGCGGCCCTCGGTGATGGTTCCCGTCTTGTCGAAGCACACCGTGTCGACCCGGGCGAGTCCCTCGACGGCGGGCAACTCCTGCACCAGGACCTGGCGGCGACCCAACCTGATGACGCCGACCGCAAAGGCGACCGAGGTGAGGAGGACCAGACCCTGGGGGACCATGGCCACCATGCCGGCGATGGTGACCCGAATCGCTTCCTTGACGTCGACCCAACCCCAGTCGGAGCTGTCGGGCCATCCGGTGATCGTGGTGAACTGACTCCACACCAGCAGGGCCGCCGTGGGGATCATCACCCAGGTGATGCCCCGCAGGATCTTGTCGATGCCGCCGCGCAACTCGGAGCGCACCATGGTGAACCGTCTTGCCTCCTCGGCCAGCTTCACCGCATAGGCCTCGGTACCGACCCGGCGCGCCTTGTGGACGCCGCTTCCGGCGGCCACGAAGCTCCCGGAGAGCACCTCGTCCCCGCGCTCTTTGACGATCGGCTCCGATTCCCCGGTGAGGAGCGACTCGTCCACCTCGAGGCCTTCGGTGATCACGACGACCCCGTCGACCACGATCTGATCACCGGCCTTCACCGCCAGGAGGTCATCGAGCACCACGCCGTCGATGGGCACCTCGGTGCGGCGTCCGTTGCGGATGACCGTTGCTTTGGGGGCACTGAGCAGTGCCAGATCGTCGAGCGTCCGCTTGGCGCGCAGTTCCTGGATGATCCCGATCGCCGAGTTGGTGATGAGCACCACTCCGAACAGGGCATCCTGAGGCGGGGCCACGATCAGCACGACGATCAGCAGCACGCCGAGCAGGATGTTGAAGAGGGTGACGAGGTTGCTGCGGACGATCTCGCCGACGGTTCGGCTCGGGCCGGTGGGGACGACGTTGACGGCACCCGCGGCAACTCGTTGAGCGACGTCGGCGTCACTCAGCCCGATCAGGGTGTCTCGGGTCTTTCCGGCAGGTTCGGTCACCATCGGCGCCCGATGGTAGCGATGGGCGCTCGCTCGCCTAGATGTCCTCGAATCGCTGCCAGGTGGGCTTCTCGTCGCGACTTCGCCCGGCTCCCATCGCCTCGAGCACGACGGCGAGCCCGATGGCGATCACGATCACCGGCCACAGCCTGAAGTCGCGATCGATGTGTTCGAGATCCTGGAGGAGCATGAACCCGCCGATGGCGATGAGCGTCAGCGGCCAGAACCAGCCCCGTCGCCGGCCTACGAGGGTGCCGACGAACAGCCACCCGCCGATGCCGAGCCATACCAGCGTCCACACGCGGATGTCGGGCAGCACGTCGAGTTCACGGAGCAGGAACAGCAGTCCGACGGTGATCAGCGCCAGGCCGAAGAAGGCCGGGTGGGGGGCCCGGGACGACGACGCGTCGGTCATGAGACCAGGTTACCGGTGATCACTCGGCTCGTCGGGCGCCGTTCGACTCGAGGACCCGGGTGATGACGGCCTTGTTCACGAGCCCCGACGCCCGCCACCGCGGGGTCATAGTGCCGGCGCGTGGCTCGGCGACGCCGCGGCGGCGTGCCTTCTTGGAGGGCTTCTTCTGGCTCCGGCCGAGCAGGACGAATGTCGGGGTCGACCGGATCTTGAACTCCTGGACGGCACCGTGGACCTGGCCGACGTTGACCTTCACGATGTGGGCGCCTCCTGCGTACTCCTCGGCCAGCTCGTTGATGATGCCGTCCATGGTTCGACACGGCTGGCACCCGAGCTGCCAGAAGTCCAGCAGGATCGGCTGGCCGCTCTCGATGAGAGGCTCGAGGTCGTCGAGGTGCTCAAGGTTGATCGGCTTTACGCGCTTGCGGAAGATCATGTTCGTCCTCTTTCAACCGCGAACGCTGCTCTCATCTTCCGCCTCACCAAAACCGGACCCTGGTCGGGGTGATTCGGATCGGCACCGGATAGTCGGTGGCGAACTGCTCCGGCGTCCACTCGTTGCGGGCGATGAAGGGGGCGTACTTGTCCTGGTAGGCCGGGACGTCGGTGGAGGGGGGCGTCGCGAGATCGATGTGGGCTTCTCCCTCGATCGTGACGATGTCGCCCCCCTGTCCGTTGCTGTCGAGATTGAGGGCGACCCGAGGGTTGGCCTCGATGTTGCGGAGGCGGGCGGTCCCTTCGAGGCTGTAGACGAGGAAGTCGCCGTCGTAGAGGAACCACACCGGGGAGGTCTGCGGCTGTCCGGAGGAGGAGACGGTGGCGAGCCAGATGATCGGCTCGTCGGTGAGGCGGGCGAAGGCACGGCCGCCTTTGGGAGTGCTGCGGTCGATCATGGATTCACCATAGACCGCTCGGCCTTCCCCTCAGGGGGTGTCGTCGGCGGAGGTGATGACGGAGAGGGTCGGCGCGATCACCCCGTTGCCACCAGCGCCCTCAGCGCTTCCTGGAATTGCGGCGGCGTCCGCGCCGGGCGCCCCGCCAGGTCGGTGCACGCTGCGGTGATCTCGGCCTCCAGGATCACCTCGTCCCCCCGAACGATCACCTGTCGCCATCGGCTGCTGGCGCTGCGCAGTTCGAGGATGCTGCTGGTGACGACCAATTCGTCGCCGGCGGTGGCGGCCCGCCGAAAACGTACGTCGGCCCGCACCACGACGACCTGGTTGCCGGTCTCCCCCAACGCCTCCATGCCCCAGCCGATGTGTTCGAGTGCGGCGATGCGCGCGTGCTCCAGGTAGGAGAGGTAGGTGGCGTGATTGACGTGGTTGTAGGCGTCGAGCTCACCCCACCGGACGTGGATGCGGGTCTCGTGCATCGCCGGTGAGTCTCTCACACGAGCAGGTAGGCGATGCCGCCGAAGATCACGCAGTAGACGGCGAACGGCGCCAATCCCGCTCGTGCCAGCAACCGAATCAGGAACGAGATGCCGAAGTACCCGGAGACGGCCGCCACGACCACTCCAACCAGCAATGATGCCTCGAAGCCCCCCTCGTCGATGAGGTTGACCATCTTGCCGAGGCCCGCTCCGGCGATCGCCGGCACCCCGAGCAGAAATGCGTAGCGGGCCGCCTGGATCCGCTCCAAACCCTGGGCCAGGCCGGCGGTGATGGTGATGCCGGACCGGGAGATGCCGGGGATGAGAGCGAAGGCCTGGGCCCATCCGACCACCATCGCATCGCCGACGGTGGCCTCCTCGACCCGCTTCGATCCGACCGGGAGCAGCAGGCTGAGCCCCAGGATCATTCCGGTCACTATGAGCATCACCGCTGCCAGCCATGGCTCGGTGAAGATGATCTCGATCGGCCGCTCCAGGAAGGTCCCGATGATGGCGGCCGGAATGGTCCCGATGAGCAGGATCTTGAGCACCCGGCGGGCCTCGGGATCCGAAGAGAACTTGCGCAGCGACCACAGGTCGGCGCGGTAGTACCACACCACCGCCGCCAGAGTGCCGAGATGGAGCACCGCCGAGGTCGCCAGGTCGGGGTCGTCGATCCCCAGCAGAGCCGGGATCAGCACGAGGTGGCCCGACGAGGAGATCGGGAGGAATTCGGTCAGCCCCTGCACGAGGCCCCAGAATGCGGCGGTGAGCATCGGCGGAACCTTACCCGCACCCTCAGGGACGGACGGCCGCCACCACCATTCCCTGCTGGGCGGCGGCGGCGACCAGGGGTGCGGCGTCCCCGGGAACGGCCACGGCCGCCGGCCGGAAGTCGGTCGAATAGCGATCACCGCTCTGGGCGGTGACGACCGTTCCCGGCACCGAGGTCGGCGGGTCGACGATCACGAGGAGTACTGCGTCTCCCGGTCGGGCGTGCTGACCGATCGCCACCGGGACGAGCCACCAGTCGTTGGGGATCTCCGGGGCCGTGGTGAGGCTCGACGGCACGATCGGGTCTCCTGCATCCAGATCGGTCGCGGCGATGCCCTGTGCCGGGTCGGCGACGGGGAGCAGCCCCTCGGGCACGCGGCGCCACTCCACCCCGTCGGCCGGGATCACCTCGCCCTCGGCGACGGCACTCGTCAGGAAGGGGTGCATCGTCGTGGGGACGCTGCGGAGGTCCCAGAGCAAGGCGCCGAGGAGCAGCAACGCAGCGGCCGCCCAGCGCAGGTAGGGGGGCCGCTGCATCCAGTACACCGGCCACCGTAGCGGGGGCGATGCCGTCCCGGAAGACCTACGTTTCGTACAGGGCGCGGAGGTAGTCGGGGAAGGGGATCCCCTCGGCGAGGCGTGGATCGGGTATGGGATCCCCGGGGATCAGCGAATAGGGGATCACACCCGCCCACACCTCGAGGCCGTAGTCCTCCTCTTCGTCGCTGGGAGGGCCGTTGCGGACCTTGGCCGAGGCCTCGTCGATGGGGATGGCGAGCATCATCGTGGCCCGAAACTCCTTGTCGCTCGGGAGCCGGGCGTCGTCCCATCGGCCGGGGAGGATCTTCTCGGTGAAGACCCGCATCGCTTCCATCTTCTCGTCGGGATCGTCGACGAGGGTGGCCCGTCCGAACGCCATGACCGAGCGGTAGTTCATGGAGTGGTTGAAGACGGCCCGGGCGAGGACGAGCCCGTCGAGGACGGTCACGGCGACGGCGGCCTCGGCGCCGTCCCGCAGGGCCCGCATCATCCGGCTTGCCGTCGAGCCGTGGAGGATGATCCGATCGTCGACCCGCACATGAATGGTGGGCACGACGACCGGGTGGCCGTCGTCGATGAAGCCCACGTGGCAGAACGGCGCGGCATCGAGGATCTCGTTGATGACGGCCCGGTCGTAGGAGGCTCGCGACGGGTTGCGGCGCACCTTGGTGCGGGGTGTCGGTTCGATCGTCGGTGATTCGCTCATGGGCTCCTCGAGCCTCGTCCGGGCGGAATGCTACGCCCTACACTTCCGCCCGTGGATCCCTGGTCCGTCGCCGCCGTCGCGGCCGGCTACTTCATCGGCAGCATCGACTTCGGTGTCATCCTGCCGAGGCTGTTCGGCGTCGACATCTACTCGGTGGGGAGCGGGAATCCGGGGACCACCAACGTGCTGCGGGTCATGGGTCGCGGCCTGGCGGCGGCCACTCTGCTCGGGGACCTGGCCAAGGGTCTGGCGGCCGCCGTGCTCGGTGACCTGGCCGGTGGAACGGATGCCGGCTTTGCAGCCGGCTTCGCCGCCGTCGTCGGCCATTGCTTCCCGATGTGGCATCGCTTCCGGGGTGGCAAGGGCGTGGCCACTGCCGGTGGGGCGCTCCTCTGGTTGGAGCCGATCCTGGGAGCCATCCTCGTCGGGTCGTGGGCACTCGCCGTGGCGGTGATACGGAAGGCCTCGATCGCCTCGCTTGCCCTGGCCGTCCTGCTGGTGCCCGGCCTCGTACTCTTTGACCATCGGGGTTGGTCGCTGGTCTGGGCGGGTGCGATCGCAGCCTTGGTGGTCTTTCGCCACCAGGGCAACATCCGTCGACTCATCACCGGTTCCGAGCACCAGATCGAGGAGAGAACCGAGTGAGGATCGACGTCGCCGTCATTCCCGCCGCCGGACGGGGGACCAGGATGCAGCCGGCCACCCGCAGCGTGCCCAAGGCCCTCTTGCCGCTCATCGACCGCCCCAGCGTGCAATGGGTGGTGGAGGAGGGGGTGCGCGCCGGGGCCACCGAGTTCGCGATCGTGGTGAGCCCGGGCGTCGACGATCTCCTCTACAGCCATTTCGAGGGCATGGGGGGACTGGATCGAATCGCCGGCCTGGAAGGCATCGACATCCACTGGGTCGTGCAAGAGGAGCCCCGGGGGCTCGGTGATGCAGTCTTGGCGGCGCGCGAGGCGGTCGGCGACCGGCCCTTCTTCTGCCAGCTGGGTGACAACATCGTTGTCCCCGGGGGGGATGCACTCGCCGATCTTGCGGCGACCTCCGACGGCAGATCGGTGATGGGGGTGCGGAAGATGAGCGACGCCGACCTCGCTTCGCACGGCGTGGTGCGGCCGGGGGAGTGGTTGAGCGACCGAGTCGTGGAGCTGAAGGGAGCAGTGGAAAAGCCGCAGCCGGAGAGCGCACCGTCCCGGCTGGGGTTTGTGGGCCGGTATCTGTTCCACCCCGAAGTGTTTGAGCTCCTCGAGCGAGCCGAGCCGGGTTACGGGGGCGAGGTGCAGCTGACCGATGCCATCGCCGCCCTCGGGGAGATGGATCGGTGTCTCGCCTATGTCGTGGATCATGCTCCGCTGGACGTGGGCAATCCGGCCGGGTATCTCGAGGCCAGCACCGTCCTGGGACTGGGCCACCCGGACATCGGGCCCGCCTATCGGGCGTTCATTGAGGATCGACTGCAGGAATCGTGAGACCGCTCATCGAAGCCCAGCGTGACGTGCTGGCAGCGATGAAGCTGCTCCCGGTCGTCGAGGTTCCGCTCCGCGAGGCCGGCGGGCTCGTCCTCGCCGGTGATGTCACCTCCCCCCACGACGTGCCTCCTTTCGCCAACTCGGCCGTCGACGGGTTCGCCGTGCGGGCCGCCGATACCGAACGGGCCCCCGTCGAGCTCTCGGTGCTCGAAGACGTGCCGGCCGGCAGGGTGGCCCGGCACCGGGTCGAACAGGGAACGGCGACCAAGATCATGACCGGGGCTCCGGTTCCCGATGGCGCCGACGCCGTGGTTCCCGTCGAAGTGACCACGCCGGCGGGCGGAAGAATCCGTATCGAGACCCCCGTTGCGATGGGTGACGGGGTTCGTCCGGCCGGAGGCGACGTCGGCGCCGGAGTCATCGTCTTCGAGGAGGGGGAGAGACTGGGCCCGGCTCACCTGGGGGTGCTGGCGGCCATCGGCGTGGCCCACCCGACGGTCCGGCGACGCCCCCGAGTGGCGGTGATGTCGACCGGCGACGAGGTACGACCGGCAGACACCCAGCACCTCGATCCGGGAACCATCCGCGATGCCAACCGTCCCATGATCGTCGCCATGCTGGCCGAGCTCGGCGCCGAGGTGACCGATCTGGGCATCGTGCCCGACGACGCCGTCACCCTGCGCAGCACTCTGGAGCGGGCCGCCGCCGAGGCCGATGCAGTGGTGACCAGCGGCGGCGTGTCGGTGGGTGAGTACGACCTGGTGAAGCAGGTGCTGGGGGAGATGGGCGACGTGGCGTTTTGGCGGGTGGCGATGCAGCCGGCCAAGCCCTTCGCCTTTGGATTCATCGGCGAGACCCCGCTCTTCGGGTTGCCGGGGAACCCGGTCTCGGTGGTGGTGGCGTTCGAGCAGTTCGTCCGACCTGCACTGCTCCGCCGCATGGGCTCGACCCGCCTGTTTCGGCCTCGGGTGGGCGGGATCACTTCGGTTCCGTTGTCGACCGACCCCGAGAAGACCGTCTTCGTGCGGGTGGCGACATTTGCGGCCGGTGAAGGCTGGGTTGCCACGCCCAGCGGAGCCCAGGTCTCGAACGTACTCTCGGGGATGGCAAGGTCGGATGCCTTTGCGGTGGTCCCGGTCGGGGTGGGGGATCTCGGTGCGGGCGATGCGGTCGAACTCGAGATGTTCCGCTGGCCGGAGCGGCGAACGGCCGAGGAGGTGATCGGATGAGCGGGCTCACCCACTTCGACGACGAAGGCCGGGCCCGGATGGTCGACGTCGGGGGCAAGGAGCCGACGCAGCGGGAGGCGGTGGCCCAGGCCCTCATCGCCATGAGCGATGCGACCGCCGAGGCCCTGTTCGCCGGCGAGCTGCCGAAGGGAGACGCCCGGGCCGTGGCCCGGATCGCCGCCATCATGGGCGCCAAGCAGACCCCCCAGTTGGTTCCTCTCTGCCACCCGATCGCTCTCGATGCCGTTGAGGCCGAGGTGGCCCGGTCGCGGGAGGGGGCGGTGATCACGGTGCGGGTCCGTACGACCGGCCGCACGGGTGTCGAGATGGAAGCGATGACCGGTGCCGCGATCGGCGCCGTTGCCGTCTACGACATGATCAAGGGGCTCGACCGAGGCGCCGAGATCGGCCCGGTCCGGTTGCTGGCCAAGTCGGGGGGACGCTCGGGGGAATGGCGCCGATGAAGGCCGGGGTGGTCACGGTCAGCGATCGGGTTTCCCGCGGCGAAGCCGAGGACCGCTCGGGTCCCGCGGCCGCCGCCGCCCTGTTGGCCCTCGGTTTCGACGTCATCGGACGGGTCGTGCCCGATGGGATCGAGTCGGTCCAGGGGGCGTTACGGGACCTCGTCGCCGATGGCGCCGACCTTGTGGTGACCACCGGCGGTACCGGCATGGGCCCTCGCGATCTCACCCCTGAGGCCACGTCTCCGCTGCTCGATCGCCCTGCTCCCGGACTGGCCGAGGCGATGCGGGCGGTGACCTTCGGCGTCAATCCGCACGGGATGCTGTCCCGGGGCGTGGCCGGCGTGATCGGGTCGACGCTGGTGGTGAACCTGCCGGGTTCGGTGCGGGGGGTGGAGGAGTCCTTGGGGGTGATCGGACCCGCCCTCGGGCATGCGGTCGGGTTGTTGCGGGGGGAACCTACAGAACACTGAGAGCGGCATGATGAACACGCTGGGTGGGTTGTGGCTAGGCCGGGTCGAGGCCTATCCTTGGATGGGCGGGAACAAGGAGTGCATGATCGAGTGACGCAGATCATCCTCGTGATCCTGCTGGTGGCAGTTTGGGGAGCATTCGTACTCCCATCGTTCTGGAGGAGGGAGACGTCAGTGACAGCCAGACAACGCACCGCCGCCCCGCGGCCGGCGCCTCAGACCAGCATGGCCGGCATGGACCGGCAGCGGGTGCTGGCCAGGCGCCACATGGCGCTGGTGACGCTGGGGGTCCTGGCCGTGTTGACACTGGCAATCGCCATCATCACCGGCTCGACGCCGATCCTCATCCTCAGCCTCATCGTCGATGTGCTGCTCGCCGGTTACATCGCCATCCTGCTTCAGATCAAACAGGGCCGGTCGGTCGGCGGCGAGATGGAGCCGACTCGGTCCGGAACCGCGGTCCGTTGAGACCGGACCTCGAGCCGCTGTCGGAGGCGGTTCGGCGGGACCTCGACGGCAAATACCGGGCTCGGGAGACGGGTCTCACCAACAGCCGGAAGATCATCCGGCTCTCGGCGAACTCCATCCGAGCACTCCATCGCGGCGAGCACGATCGGGCCTCCGAACTCGCCGATGAGGCCGGGGTCCTGCTGGCGGAGACGGTGGAGGCGGTCTCCGATCACCCCGACATCCGCCACGCCGGGTTCGTCTCCGACGCCGCCAAGGAATACGCCGAAGCGCGCCTCACCGCCGCTCTGGCCGCCGGTGTATCGCTGCCGCTTCCCGCCGAGCTGGGCGTCGAGGCCGCCCCTTATCTCAACGGCCTCGGGGAGGCCGTCGGGGAGTTGCGGCGCCGTATGCTGGATCTCCTGCGGGCCGGCGAGCTCGAAGAGGCCGAGGGGACCCTGCAGGCGATGGAGACGGTCCTGGACCTCCTCGCCGACCTCGACTACCCCGACGGGATGACCGGCGGTCTGCGCCGGACCACCGACGTGGCCCGGGCTCTCATCGAGCGGAGCCGTGCCGATCTGACCACGACGGTGATCCAAGAACGTCTCCGGCGCGACCTTGCCGAGAGTTCCTGAAGGGTCGGCCCCCCGGGTACACTGCGGCCCGGTTTCGGGGGTGTAGCTCAGTTCGGCAGAGCGCTACGTTCGCAACGTAGAAGTCACGGGTTCAAATCCCGTCACCTCCACCATCACATTCCCGGGCCGACTTCGGCCCTCCTCCCCGATGCGGGGCCCCAACCCCGCCGGGGCCGTTCCCGAGTCACATTCCCGGGCCGACTTCGGCCCTGCGGACCGAACAGGCGCTGGTCGGCCCTCCTCCCCGCGGGAAGGTGGCATCGCCACGGGAGGTCAACCGATCACGATCTCGCCACGCTTGGTGCCGATGCCAACCCGCCGGGGCCCGGTGGGCCCCGGCACCATCCGGAGGTCGAGGTGGTGGCCTCCCACCCAATCGTCGAAGCCGGGTTTGGCGCCGCCGTACTCGATCCAGTGGATCCCGGTCACCTCGGCACGGTGGTCGACGGGAACCCGACCGGGGTGCTCATCGGTGTCCCACTGGATGAAGAAGGGAAGCCCTTCGGCGAGCGCTCGGTCGACACCGGCGAGACGCCACGACAGGAGCCGACCATCGGGGGTGTGACGTGACATCGGCGTGGGCTCCAGCCCCAGACGGGATGCCGTTGCCTCGATGTCGTCGGTGCGGAGGCACAGGGCGCCGATCCGGTCGCCCTCGGCGATGGACCGGGTGACCCAACGCCCCATCGGGCTCTCAGCGGCCTCCTCGGGGTCCAGCACGGCCATCAGTTCGAGGTAGTCCGGCCCGAGGGGCACGATCCGGTTCCCGGTGCCGTGCCCTGGATGGCGACCGCCCGGCACCGAGCCGAGCCCGTGGTTCCCATACATGCGGTTCGCGGCCGCGTCCAAGTCGGCGACGGCGATCACGACGTGGTCGAAGGCGAGCATCCGGGGAATCGTACGCAGGCTCAGGCCTCGCAGAACCCCACACCAACCCCCGGCGCGGCGATCACGCCCGGATCGTCGTACGTCGCCGTCAGCCCCGCATCCACCACCGGGTACGAGGCGTCGGCGCTTGCTCCGGTCGCCGCTCCGGTCGCCGTGGCGACGGCTGCGACCAGCGCCACACTGATCGAGATGCGGATGGTGGTTCTCATGACTTCCCCTCGTTGGTCCGGCCTTCACGGTATGGAGGCCGGGTGCGAGGGGAGTCACGCAGATGTTGAGAATCGGGGCACGGTGGCCTGGAGCCGCCTACTCTCCGACGGATCCAGGAGCACCAGTGACCCAGCGGCCGCGCCGTACCATCTTCGAGACCCCGGTGATCCGCAGCATTCTTCGCGGCATCGCAGTGACGTTGCTGTGGCTGTTTCGCTGGGATACCAGGGTCGTGATACCGACGGATCCCAAGCTGGTGCTGGTGATCGCTCCCCACACCTCGTATTGGGACTTCCCGATCCTCCTGGCGGCGGCGCTCAAGCACCGGGTGAGTGCATCGTGGCTGGGCAAGCACACCCTGTTCCGGGGCCCGGGCCGCTGGCTGTTTCGGTGGTTGGGGGGGATCCCCGTCGATCCCACGAAACGCGGCGACGGCCGGGTCACTTCGGTCGTGGAGACGTTTCGAGCCCGGGATCGGCTGTGGCTGGGGATCGCCCCCGAAGCAACGTTGCGTCGGGTGGAGCGGTGGCGCAGCGGCTTCTACCACATCGCCGTGCAGGCGGGGGTCCCGCTCTGGTTGGGGTTCGTGGACTACGGAACGAGAACGGTGGGTGCTTTCGAGCACTTCATGGCAAGCGGCGACAAGGTGAAGGATTTCGAACGGATCGCCGGCTTCTACGCCCCGATGCGCCCCCGGCATCCCGAGCGGTTCGCCCTCCCCACCAACGGAAGCAACTAGGCGAGAGCGGCCGCTGGGGGGCGGCCGCTCCTTCGTTGGTGTTTCCTTCTGCGATCAGGTTTCGCAGCTGAGCAGGGTCTCGCCGTCGATGCACATGTCGTTCATCGCGCCTCCTTCGAGCCGGTCGATTCCCGCTCCGCCATCCAAGACGTCACCGCCCTGTTCGCCGAGGATCCAGTCGTCTCCTTCCCCACCGGCAAGGTCGTCGCTTCCCTTCCCGCCGCAGACGATGTCGTTTCCGGCACCGGCGAACACCTCGTCGTTGCCGCCGAGGGCGTTGATGACATCGTCCCCGTCGGTTCCGGTGATCGTCTCGGCGGCATTGGTACCGACGATGGTGACCTTCGATCCGGCGCAGACCTTCTTCCTCGCCGGGGTCTTGACGGTGAGCTTGATCACCTTCTTCCCGCCGGGCTCGACCTCGAAGTTGGTGAACGGACCTTCCCCGTGGCGGTTCTGGTAGCCCGACAGCCACATCGGCTTGCCGTTGTCGGGGTTGACGAACTCCCCGTTCTCGCAATCGGCGGCGACGCCGTATCCGGTGATCGTGATCAGAGGCCGTGCCGCCTCCACATTGGTGAACTTGGCTACGCCGCTGGCGTTGGTGCACCGGTAGTTGGCCCCCCCGTCGAAGAGGAACACCTCGACGCCTGGAAGGGGAAGGTTCCCATCGGGTGTCTTGTACTTGACCTTCACGACGACGGTACCGGTCGCCCTGCCGGTCGCCCCCAAAGCCATCGGGGCCGCCGCGGCGGCCAGCAATAGGACGACCAACGACAGCATTCCAATTCGCCGCCCCATACCTCTCCTCTCCTCGTATTGGACAGAGCATGGAGCGGTCGAATCGGCCTCACTAGGGTCCGATGGCCCTACGAGTACGCTCGTGGCGTGGTCTCCGATCTCGCTCTCATTCCCTACGCCGACGTGCGGATCGGCATCGGCGAGCCCATCGGTGTGGGGGTGCGACGGGTGGGGCTGGCCCAATTCGATCGGGCGATCACCGGACTGGCGGGTCCCGACCTCGGCGAAGGGGTGCACACCACCCGCAAGGCCCTCAAGCGGCTGCGGGCCCTTCTGGCGCTGGCCCGTCGGCCGCTGGGAAAGACAGAGACGCGCCGGGCGGACGTCGTCCTGCGGGACACCGGGCGCCGGCTGGCGCCGGCCCGAGACGCCGACGTTCTCGTCGAGACCCTCGATGGGCTCGTCGTGGGAGTGGAGATCGAAGGGGCGGGCGCCCTGCGGTCCGAGTTGGTGGCGGCGCGTGACGTGGCCTTCGTGAGGGGCGTCGGGGATCCCGAGGTGCGAACCGAGGTGACGGAGATGATCGGTGAGGCTCGCCGCAACTGGGACGGTGATCCCGTCGGTGAATCCCTGGCCGGCATGCCCGACGCGGCGGTCGAGGATGGCCTGCACCGCACCTACCGGCGGGGCCTGCGGCGTATGGCCCGGGCGCTCGACCGGGGATCCGAGGTCGACTTCCACGAGTGGCGCAAGGCCGTCAAGGGGCTCCGCTACCAGTTGGAGACCCTGTCGACCGCGTGGCCGGATGTGATCGGCGGCATGGCGGAGACCGCCTACGAGTTGGGGGAGATCCTCGGCACCGAGCACGACCTGGCGGTGCTCGGTACCGAGATCGAGGGACGCGATCCGGTCGGTGATGCGTCCGCCTTCCTGCTCGATCGGATCGCCGCTTCCCGGTGCGATCTCAGAACCGCCGCCCGCCCTCTCGGGATGCGGGTGTTTGCCGAGGAACCCGACGCCTTCGTACGGAGGTTGGCCGCCTACTGGGCGGCTCATCGCCGGGCGACGGTGCGCCCCGTTGCCCCGCTCCGGCGGTAGGCTGAGCGGCCTTCATGACCCTCTTTCGTGCCCTGGTCGCTCTGCTCGTCCTTGCCACCGCTGCGTGTGGCGATGACCAGGTGATCGACTCCACCACCACGACCCTCGCCGGCTCGTCGACGACCACGTCCACCGCCCCTGAGACGACCACGTCCATCGCCCCGGACACGACCTCGACGACCGGCCCGGAGGGGACCCTGTTCGAGGGGGGAGGCTTGGAGGAGGACATTCGGGCACTCGTGCTCGAGACCGAGCGGATCAGGGGGCTGGAGTTCCTCTCGCCACCCGACGTGGCGATCGTCTCCGCCGACGAATTGGCCGACCGGGTGCGTGCCGAGATCGAAGAGGAGCTCGATCCCGACGAGATCATCATCGATGAAGCCCTCTTCGAGTTGCTCGGGATCCTCGACCCGGAGATCGACCTCGCCCGGACCCTCGCGGATCTCTACGCCGAGCAGGTGGCCGGGTTCTACGACAACGAGACCCGAGAGCTGGTGATCGCCGGCGACACTGAGCTCACTCCGTTGACCCGGCTCATCGTGGTGCACGAACTGATCCACGCCCTCACCGATCAGCACTTCGACTTCGCCTCCACCCTCGACGCCCTGGTGGAGGAGGAGCGCTACCACGAGGCGGCGGCGATCCAGGCCCTCGCCGAGGGTGACGCCACGTACTTCGAGATCCTCTATCTCCAGAGCCTGTCGGCCGGGGAGCAGTTCGAGGCGGTCGCCGAGTCGCTCGAGGCCGACACGACGGTGCTCGATTCACTCCCCGAGTGGTTCGGGCGCGACATAATCTTCCCCTACGACCAGGGTTTCGTCTTCGTCGAGCGGCTCGTGTTCGATGGTGGGATCGCCGGGCTCGACCAGGCCTATCACCTGTTTCCCGAGACCACCGAACAGATCCTTCATCCCGATCTCTACTTCGCACTGGAGCCCGGCCGGGACGTGGCGTTGCCGGCAAACGCGCTGCTTCCCGGCTACGACGTCTACGAGGACGGCGAGTTCGGTGAGTGGAACCTCCGGTTGTACCTGCTCGACGGCGCGTCGGCAGGGGACGCCGTCATCGGTTCGGCCGGATGGGGTGGAGACGCCTACCGAATCCTGTGGGACGGCGTCGAGGTCGCCTTCCTCTATCGCTTCGAGGGCGATACCCCCCGCGACGCCGCCGAACTCGAGTCAGCGCTCGTCGACTCGATCGCCGCCCGGATGGACGTAGGGTCGCCGTCGGTGACGCAACCCGAAGATCCCGACGAGGACGGCCCGACGGTGAGCCGATTCGGCGGGGACGACTACGCCTGGGTGTTGCGCGACGGCGCCACGGTGCTCTTCGTGGCGGCATCGGATTCCATTGCGGGGGAAGCCCTCACCGAGGCCATGGATCGACCCATCCCCTGAAGCAGTACGCGGCACGAGCCGCCGTGCCAGAATGTCCCCATCCAACCGACGGAGGATCGGGGAAGTATGGATTTCAGCAAACTCAACAACGGCCAGAAGGTCGGCATCATCGGCGGCCTCGTGCTGATCGTGAACCTCTTCTTGCCCTGGTACGGGGCGTTCGGCATCACGATCAACGCCTTCGACTCCGGGTTCTTGGCTTGGTTCGGGAGTCTGCTCGGCATCGCCGGGGCAGTGATCCTGGCCGGAAAGGCTTTCGGATGGTTCGCCCTGGAAGCCAGGGGAGGAGCCTTCAAGGCGGAGCAGATCGCCTTCCTGTTTGCCGCAGTGGGCACGGTGTTCGTCGTCTTGCGCTGGATCACCGAAAGCGACATCACCAAGTTCGGTCTGTATCTCGGAATCGTGGCGGCCGCGGTGACCGCGGTCGGGGCGTTCCTGGCCATGAAGGAAGCCGGCCTCAGCATGCCGGATCTCGATGACTTCAAGCCCGGCGGTTCGGGCGGCGGCGAGTAGACCCGCAGTCTGAGTCTCCTGAGGGGCCCTGCGGGGCCCCTCAGTTCTTGGGGGATTCCCGGCGCGACGACGCTCCCTTAAGGTGTGACGGCCCCGGAGACCGGGTCGGGGAGCAAAGGGAACGCGACTACTTGCCCCGGCCGGCGTTGGGGCGCCGACCGTGGTTGGCCTTCTTGCGACGAGCGCGCAGTTTGCGGCGTTTGGCTTTGGCCATGACGGATGCACAGTACCAGCAGTCGGGAACTGGGCTACCCGAGGTGGTGCTCTCCGCGCCCTCCTGGCGGTCGACGCCCGTGCGGGTTGCCGCAGGGGCGCGGTCTCGCCTCCGAGGGCTGCGCCCCGCTCCCCGGGGTAGAGGGTTGCTCATGCGGACGCGATCGGTGCACAGCTTCGGGATGGCCGCTCCGATCCTCGTCGTGACCCTGAGCGAGGAGGGGAGAGTGCGCCGGGTGATGCCGATGACCCCCGGCCGCCTGTTTGTGGACTTGGGGTGCCGGTGGATCCTGGAACTCCCGCACGATCACCCCCCTCCCCGATCCGGTTCGCTCCTGCAGGTGGTGCCTATGCTCGCGAGGTGCCCGGGAAGCTGATCCTCTGTGCCGGGCCTATCGGCAACCTCGATGACGCTCCGCCGCGTCTGGCCGCCGCTCTCCGAGAAGCCGACGTCGTGTACGCCGAGGACACTCGGCGGGCCCGGGTCCTCCTTGGGCACCTCGGCATCGAAGGGCCGCTTCGGTCGTACTTCGTGGGCAACGAGGAGAGTCGGGCGGCCGAGATCGAGCGGCGGTTGGCCGAGGGCGAAACGGTGGCGTTGCTCACCGATGCCGGGACTCCGGCGATCGCCGATCCGGGTCTCTCCGCGGTGCGGGCCGCGGTCTCCGCCGGGGCCGAGGTGACGGGAGTGCCCGGGCCCAGTGCCGTGACCCTCGCGGTGTCGCTGGCCGGCCTCCCGGCCGAGCGGTTCGTCTTCGAGGGATTCCTTCCCCGTTCCGGCAGGCGCCGGACGGAACGGATCCGCGATCTGGCCGCCGAACCGCGCACCGCGGTGGTGTTCTGCGCCCCCGGCCGGGTCGGCGCCGACCTCGCCGACCTCGCCGCGACCCTGGGTATCGAGCGGCCGGTGGTGGTGTGCCGGGAACTCACCAAGCTCCACGAGGAGGTGTGGCGGGGCAACTTGGGCGCCGCCGCCGACCACTGGTCCGGACGACGTGTCAAGGGCGAGGTGACCGTCGTGATCGGGGGGGCCGCCGCGCCGCAACCCGATCTGGATGAGGCTATCGATCGGGCTCTCGCGCTCATCGAGGCCGGAGAGGCGCCGTCGGAAGCGTGTCGGAGGGTTGCCGAAGACACGGGGGTGCGGCGCCGTGCCCTCTACACGGCGGTCCTGGAGAAGCGAGCGACCTAGGCCAGTTGCCCCCGGCAACGGGCGCAGACGCCCTTACCCTTGAACGAACTCACGTCCTTGGTGCTCCCACAGAACGTGCAGGTCGAATCCAGCTTGCGTATCAGGATGTTCTCTCCGTCGACGGAGATCGTGAGCGGGTCGCCTTCGTTGATGTTGAAGACCCGCCGCATCTCGGCGGGGATGACGATGCGGCCGAGATCGTCGATCTTTCGGACGATGCCGGTGTCCATTACACCTCCAGAGCTGATGCTGTCCGAGCCGACGGCGCTCGGTGGGCGTCTCGGCGACCAAGAGCATACCCGGGGAGCCGGAGCGTCGACGAACGGAGCGGGATGCCCTCCCGGCTACCCTGTGGCGACCGGAGAGCCGATGATCTACATCACCACCCCGATCTACTACCCCAACGACCGGCCCCACCTCGGCACCGCCTACACCACGGTGGTGGCCGATGCGGTGGCGCGCTACTGGCGTCTCAAGGGGGAGGAGGTCTTCTTCCTCACCGGGACAGACGAACACGGGCTCAAGATCGCCCGCGCCGCGGAGGAGAACGGCACCACCCCTCAGGAGTGGGTGGACCAGATCGTCAATCGCTTCTACGAGGCATGGGAGTTGCTCGACATCGCCAACGACGACTTCATTCGCACGACCGAGGAGCGGCACCGTACCAGTGTGCAGAAACTGCTCCAGGCGATCTACGACGCCGGGGATGTCTACGAGAGCCGATACGAAGGCCCGTACTGCGTGGGCTGTGAGGCCTATTACACCCAGGATGAACTGATCGACGGCAAGTGCCCCATCCACGAGCGCCCGGCGGAGATCCACTCTGAGGACAACTACTTCTTCCGTCTCTCGGCGTACGGGGATCGGTTGCTTCGGCACATCGAGGCCAACCCCCATTTCGTGACACCCGAGACGCGGCGCAACGAGGTCGTCAGCTTCATCCAACGGGGTCTGGACGACATCTCGATCAGCCGGGCCCAACTCACCTGGGGCGTTCCGATCCCGTGGGATCCGTCGCACGTCACCTACGTGTGGGTGGACGCCCTCATCAACTACATCTCGGCCGCCGGCTACTCCGAGGAGACCTCGGAGGGCTTCGACCGCCGGTGGCCGGTGTGGGCGCACCTGGTGGGCAAGGACATCATCCGGTTCCACGCCATCATCTGGCCGGCCATGCTGATGTCGGCCGGCGTCCCACTGCCGCGTCAGGTCGCCAGCCACGGCTTCCTGCTGGTCGGGGGTGAGAAGATGTCCAAGTCGCGCGCCAACCAGATCCTCCCCGAGGAACTCACCAAGACCTTCGGGTCGGACGGCTACCGCTATCACTTCTTGAGGGACGTGTCGTTCGGCCCCGACGGGAACTTCTCGTGGGAGGGCATGGTGGCCCGCTACAACGCAGATCTCGCCAACGACCTCGGCAACCTCGCCAATCGGGTGCTCAACCTCGCAGAGCGATTCCGGGGCGGCACGGTCCCGGTGGTCTCCGATCCCGACGCCCCGGAGGAGGCGGCGCTGCGGGAGGCGGCGGCCGGTGCGCTGGCCGATCTGGCCGGCTTCGAGGAGTTCCGCACCAAGCAGGCCCTCGACGGCGTGTGGCGTCTGTTCCGAGCCGCCAACGCCTTCGTTGAGGCCACCGAGCCCTGGCACCTGGCCAAGGATCCGGAGGCCTCCGAGCGGCTCGATGCGGTGCTCAACGCGCTGTTAGAGGCCCTCCGGGTGGGTGCGGTGCTGATCTCGCCGGCCATGCCCAAGGCTGCCGCCGAGTTGTGGAGAAGGCTCGGCTTGCCGGGGGGCCCAGGAGATGGCCCCCTCGAGGTGACGGGACGGTTCGGGACGTTCCCGGCGACCACCGTCGAGAAGGGCGACCCGCTCTTCCCGCGCCTCGAAGCGTGAGCTGGGTCGATTCCCACTGCCATCTCCACATGGCCGAGACCGCGCCCGGCGTGCTGCTCGATCGAGCCGTCTCGGCCGGAGTCGAGTGGCTCGTGTGCCCGGGCACGGATGCGGCCAGCTCCCAGCGGGCACTCGACCTCGCCGATCGGTTCCCCGGCCGGGTCCTCGGGGCGGTCGGCCTCCACCCCCACGATGCCGTCCGCTGGGCCGACGAGCGGGAGCGAATCGCCGAACTCGCCACCGGGGCCGTTGCCGTCGGGGAGTGCGGGCTCGACTTCTATCGCAACCTTTCGCCGAGGGAAGCCCAACTGGAGGCATTTCGCGACCAGATCGCCCTGGCCGACGACCTCGACAAGCCGTTGATCGTGCACTGTCGCGATGCATTTGGAGAGGTCTTCGACGTGCTGGAGGCAACCGGGGCGGGCCCCCGGACCGTTCTCCACTGTTGGACCGGGGGTCGGCGCTGGACGAGACGGTTCGCCGATCTCGGCGTGGTCTTCTCCTTTGCCGGACCGATCACCTTCCCCACCGGTGACGACGTGCGGCTGGCGGCGGAGGTTTCGCCGCCGGAGCGGACGATGGTCGAGACCGATACGCCGTTCCTCACCCCGCCCCCGGACCGCCACCTCCCCAATGAGCCGGCCAAGGTGGTGGAGGTCGGGACAGCTCTGGCCGGCGTCTGGGGCATGGATGCCGCCGACGTGGCGGCACTCACCTCGGCGACGGCCGCCCGGGTGTTCCGTCGTGGCTGACGAACCCCTGGGACGGGCCGCCACCGCCCGGTTGCTCGCCGATCACGGATTCCGGCCCCGAAAGTCGCTGGGACAGCACTTCCTGGTCGACCCCAACATCGTGCGGCGGATCGTCGA
>JBFELU010000012.1:0-49457 GCA_041551965.1 Acidimicrobiia bacterium | reverse complement strand
GTCGGCGTCGGTCCGCTCCTTCACCAGATGGGAGAACTTGAGGGCGTACATGCAGCACACCCGCGAGCAGTACTTCCGGTAGTTCTCATCGCGCGAGCCGACGCAGTGGACCACGGCCACCCTTCTCGGCGGCCGCCCGTCGACGAGGATCTTGCCGTTGGTGGGTCCGGTCGACGACAGCATCCGCTCGAATTCGAGGCCGGTGATCACGTTGGGGAGCCTGCCGTAGCCGTAGCGACCGATTTCCGAGGCATCAAACTGCTTGAAGCCGGTCGACACGAGAATCTGACCCACCTCCAACTCGAGGACCTCGTCCTTCTGGGAGTGGTCGATTGCTTTCGGAAGACAGGCGCCCACGCATTGCATGCACTCGACGCAGACACCGCAATGGAGGCACCGCTTCGCCTCGGCCACCGCTTGCTCCTCGGTGAACCCGAGTTCGACTTCGTCCCAGCCTCTGATCCTCGCCTCGGCCTCGAGCTTGGGCATCTCGTGCCGCGCCTGCCGAGGTATCTCGTCGTACGGGGCCGAGTAGCGATGGGGCCGGTCCGAATGGCGTTCGATCTCGGCGGGAACGGAGTGGGTCGCGAAGTCCTCCATCGGCATGCCGCGCAGGAACTTGTGGATCGCCTCACCGGCCCGCTTGCCGGTGCCCATCGCCGACACCACCGTGGTCGGCCCGGTGACGGCATCGCCACCGGCAAACAGGCCGGGAACGTCGGTCCGGTAGGTCTCGGCGTCAACGTCGAGCGTTCCCCACGGGGACAGGCTGATCTCGCCGATACCGTGCTCCAGGTAGTCGAGGTCGGGTTGCTGGCCGATGGCGGACAACACCATGTCGAAGGGCAGATCGTGCTCCGAGCCCTCGATGGGGATGGGACGGCGCCGCCCTGTATCATCGGGCTCGCCGAGCTCCATATCGACGCACCGGAGCCCGGTCACCTTGCCGTTCTCGCCGAGGACCTCGACCGGAGCCTTGAGGAACATGATCTCGATGCCTTCCGCACGGGCATCGAAGGCCTCCAACTCCCCGCACGGCATCTCGACATCCGTGCGGCGATAGACGACCGTGACCGAATCGGCGCCCTCGCGGATGGCGGTGCGGGCGGCGTCGATGCCGCAGTTGCCCCCGCCGACGATTGCCACCCTGCCGTGGACCTTCAGCTTCTTGCCGACGGCCTGTTCCTGGAGACCTCTGACAGCGTCCACGACTCCATCCAGGTCGGAGCCGGGGATGCCCATGGGGATCCCCCGATGGGCGCCGGTCGCCAGGAAGACGGCGTCGTAGCCCTCACCCTTGAGTTGCTCGAGGGTGAGGTCCGTGCCGAAATCGACGCCGGTGCGGAACTCGACCCCCATGCGGCGAATGAAATCGATGTCCTGATCCAGCTGCTCTTGTGGCAGCCGGTAGCGGGGAATCCCGAGCGCCAGCATCCCGCCCAGCACTTCCTCCCGCTCGAAGACGGTCGAGGCGTAGCCGCGCATGGCGAGCTCGTGGGCACAGGCCAGGCCGGCGGGGCCGCTGCCGATGATGGCCACCTTCTCGCCGTGACGTTCTGCCGGCTCGGGGAGAGTGACCTCTCCGTTGTGGGCCGCCTCCCAGTCGAGGGCGAACCGCTTCAAGTGCTGGATGGCGATGGGCTCCTCGACGAAGCCCCGGCTGCACGCCTCTTCACAGGGGTGGTAGCAGACCCGGCCGCACACCACGGGCAGTGGGTTGGTCTGGCGGATCAACCGGGCCGCTTCGGAGAACTTGCCTTCACCAATCAGCGCGACGTAGCCGGCGGCCTCTTGTCCGATCGGGCAGGCCTGCCAGCAGGGCGGCCGGAGGTCCTTCTCGATGAGGAACTGGTTGGGGACAGCCTGGGGGAACGACTTGTGGATCGCCGTCCTCGTCGACATGCCCATGTCGAAGGGGCTGGGCACCTCGATGGGGCAGACGTCGATGCAGGCCTGGCACGAGGTACAGGCCGGGGTCACGTATCGGGCCTGCTTGTGGACCTTGACGGAGAAGTTGCCGGCGAAGCCGCTCACCTCTTCGAGCTCGCTCAGCGACAGGATGTGGATGTTGTCCTTTTGCGCGACGTCCACCATCTTCGGGGTGAGGATGCAGGAGGAACAGTCGAGGGTCGGGAACGTCTTGTCGAAGCGGGCCATGTTCCCGCCGATGGTCGATTCCCTCTCGACGAGGTAGACCTCGTTGCCGGCGGCGGACAGGTCGAGAGCAGCCTGGATCCCGGCGATGCCGGCCCCGATGATCATCGTGTCCGGATGCACGTTGGCCGTCGACGGGAAGAGCGGTTCTTGATAGGCGACCCGATGGATCGCCGCTCCGGCCAGTGCCTTGGCCTTCCCGGTGGCCGCCGTGGTGTCCTCATGGATCCACGAACAGTGCTCCCGCACGTTGACCATCTGGAACAGGTAGGGATTGAGTCCGGCCCGCTCACACGCCGCCCGAAACGTCGGCTCATGCATCATCGGCGAGCAAGCGGCCACGACCACGCGGTCGAGTCCCTGCTCGGCGATGTCACGCTCGATCAGGTTCTGACCGGGCTCGGAACACATGAACTCGTAGTTGCGCGACACGGCGACGCCCGGCATTTCGCCGATGTGCTCTGCCACGGCTTCGACATCGACCGTCTTGGCGATGTTCGTCCCGCAGTGGCAGATGAAGAAGCCGATCTTGGGTCCGCCGTTAGTGACAGGTTCCATCCGGTGCCCTTCGGTCGCGGAACCCCCGCGGCAAGCACACACCCCATGTGCTCCCCCTCTGCTCAGGAGTTCTCTCCACATCCCTCCTTCGCAGCCGGCGGCAAGCCGACCATGAGGCTTTGTGAAAGATTTCACAAAGCCTTGTCTTCATCTCAACACCCCAAGAACGCCACGAACAGAGGCGAACGACACAATTGTCCGAAGGGCCCCGCCGAGGAATCGGCCGGCACCCCGCTGCAACCGCAGCGCCGGCGGCGGGGTTCTGGTAGATGAGGAGGCGCATGAACGAACCCATCGACATCGACCGGCTCCCCGCCGCACTGGCCCGCGACCTCGACGGGGCCTTTCCCCATCTGGTCCGGGCCCTGCAGGACGCCGTGTTCAGCGGTGCCCTCCGCATGACGGGCAGCCGGGCCGACGCTGAAGACGTCACCCAGGAAGCCTTCCTGCGGGCCTATCGAGCGCTGGGGGACTACCCGGCCGCTCGCATCAGGAACCTTCGGCTCCGGGGCTGGATCTGGACGATCGCCGCCAACCTGTGCCGGAATCGAGCCCGGACGCTGGCCCGCCGACGCGAGACGCTGGTGTCCGAGCCGACCGTTGCCGTCGATCCGGAAGCGGGTCCCGAACAGCGGGCTCTCGACCTCATCGGACTCGAGGATCTCGCCGCTCGGGTCGCCCGACTGCCCTGGGCCCAGCGCTCATCCGTCGTGCTGCGACATGTCGTCGGCCTGGGGTACGGCGAGATCGCCGAAGCGCTGGGGCGCCCCCTCGGCACGGTGAAGAACGACGTCCACCGCGGCCTCGATCGACTGCGGACCCTCGTCACTCAGGAGGCACCATGAACATCACCGAGCATCTCGCCGGCTTGCGCGCCGAGGCGCCCGCCCATCTCCTCCCCCGGATCATGGCGGCCACCGGCCTCGCCGACCGCTATGTCGTTCGGGACAGTGTGCTCGGCAGGGTGTTCGTGGCGTTCAACGACCGGGGCGTCTCGGCGGTCGACCTCGCCCCTTCGCCACAGGAATTCGAGGAGCGCTTCACCGAGCGCCACGGGAGGCCGGCAGTCCCGGCCGAGGAAGTACCGGCGCCGATCGAGGCACACCTCGACCGGGCGATTGCCGAAGGCAAACCCGGCAAGCTGACTCTCGACCTCGCCGGGGTGACGCCGTTCCAGGAGGCCGTCCTTCGCAAGACCGCTGAGATCCCTGCCGGCGAGATCCGGCCCTACGGATGGATCGCAACCGAGATCGGACGGCCCGGAGCCACCCGGGCGGTCGGCACCGCCCTGGCCCGCAACCCGGTTCCCCTCGTCGTCCCGTGTCACCGTGTCGTGCGATCCGATGGGCGTCTCGGTGATTATTCGCTCGGGGATCGATCCAACAAGGGCCGCCTCCTGGAAGCCGAGGGGCTCGACACCGGGCGGCTGGCCCGCGACGCCGCCCGCGGGGTGCGATTCGTGGGGAGCGACACGACCCACATCTTCTGCCACCCCACCTGCCGCGATGCCAGGCGCATCACCACACGGCACCGCGTCGAGTTCCGCAGCACCGCCGCCGCCGCCGAGGCCGGCTACCGGCCCTGCCGGCGTTGCCGTCCCGCGGCCGCGGCCTAGCCCCAGTCGGCGACCCGGGATTCGACGGCGGCCGTGATACGTCGAAGCGCCTCCCGGTAGTCCTCGAGGTCCATGCCGTAGGGGTCGTCGATGTCGTTGCCCTCAGGATCGAGCAACTCGGGCGCGACCGGTCCCGGCCACGCCCGGAGCAAGCGCCGTTGCTCCTCGGTCATCACGTAGATGCGATCGGCGGCCGCCATGAGCCCCGGCGAGAGCCGACGCGCCCGATGCGAGGACCCGTCGATACCCACTTCGGCGAGCGCGGTCACCGCATGGCCCGACGCCGGCGAGTCCTCGAGGCCGTGGATCCCGGCGCTGGCGACTTCAACGTCGGATCCTGTGAGGGAGCGCGCCACCGCCTCGGCCATCGGCGACCGGCAGATGTTGCCGGTGCAGACGAAGAGGATCCTCACGAAGAGGGTTCGCGGGCCGGGCGTGCCTCGTCCGCATCGTCGTCCGTCAGGGGATCGTCGATCACCTCGTGACGGCGCAGGTAGGTGCTCACGAAGGCCTGGATGGTGGCTGCCGTCGGCAGCGCCATCAGCGCCCCCGGCACCCCGAGCAGGGTGCCGCCGGCGATCGCCGAAGCGAACGACACGGCCGGGTGGAGAGCCATCGTTCTCTCGGTGATGCGGGGCGCCAGGAGGTAGTTCTCCACCTGCTGGTACACGATGATGAACACGAGCACCGCGATCGCCTTGGCGGGGCTCTCGAGCAGCGCGATGAGCAACGGCAGGACCCCCCCGATGTAGGTGCCCACCACCGGAACGAACTGCGACAACAGCCCCAACCACAGGGCGAGGGCCAGGGCGAACGGCACGCCGATGATGCGGAAGGTCGCCCACCCCACCGTCGCCGCCACCCCGGCCAGCAGCGCCCTCGAGTAGAAGTACCCGCCCGTCTTGTCGATGGCGATGTCGAGCACCCGGAGCACCTCCCGCTGCCGCTCCGGCGGCAACAGCGAGCACACCGCCCGCCGCAACCGGGGACCCTCGGCGGTCATGTAGAAGGTGAAGAGCCCGATCGTGAGCAGTTGCAGGACCGTGTTGAGCAGGGCCGTTCCCACGCCGAAGACGCTCCCGGCGACGTCGGCGGCGACGTCCTGCAGCGACGAGTCGAGATTGGTGACCGCATCGGCGACTCGGTCGCTGGAGAAGTCGACCCCGAACCGGGCGCCGAATTCGGCTGCCTGATCGATGTATGAGGGAATGCGATCCACCAGGAGCAGCGCCTGGTCGATGATCAGCGGCACCATCAGGCCGATGAACAGCCCGGCCGACACCAGCACCGCCAGGAAGAGTGCCCAGGTGGCCAGGCCTCGCCGCCATCCGTGGCGGTGCAGGTAGTTGACCCCCGGTTCGAGCGCGATGGACAGGAAGAGCGAGATGAGCAGGAGGATGATGAGCCCCCGCAGCCGCTGCAGCACGTTGAATGCCGTGAACAGCCCGACGACGATCGCCACGATCGTCAGCAGCAGGCGGGGAATCCACGGAGGCATGCCCTCGCGGCTGAACCGCAGGCGGCGGATCTCCGGTTCGATCGTCACCTGCGGAGCGTAGAAACCCGCACCGCCGAATCGGCGTCTTTCCTCAGCCGGCGAGGCCCTCGACCACCTCAACCCCGGGCATGTGGGAAAAGACCTCGGGGTCGACGACGATCTTCATGGACCGGCTCCCGCCCCCCACGATCACCTCGGGAAGGCGCGGGATCCTGGCATCGACATAGATG
The DNA here is from genome assembly GCA_041551965.1 of Acidimicrobiia bacterium. GTDB lineage: Bacteria > Actinomycetota > Acidimicrobiia > Spongiisociales > UBA11373 > JBFELU01. The sequence goes on along the minus strand of JBFELU010000012.1, from coordinate 43,402 downwards.
GTCATCGGGTTCGGCAGGCCGAAGGGCGTCACGCCGCCGATCGCCATCCCGGTGAGCTCACGGGTCAGCTCCGCGGTGGCGAACGAGAGCTTGCGCACGTCGAGCAGGCCGCGCACCACCCGGTTGACGTCGAGGCGGGTCGTGGCGAGCGCCAGACACAGGCACACCCGCCCCTCCGGTTTGCGGGAGGCGATCACGATGGCGTTCGCCGAGGCGGCCGGGTCGTATCCGTACCGCTCACAGAAGGCGGCGGTATCGGCGAAATCAGGGTCGCAGGGAACGACCTCGTACGACGCGCCGAGCCGGTCGAGCTCGGAGATGACCGCGGTTTCGATCGACATCGGCCCGACCCTAGGAGGTGTCTAGGGTCGTGGCGAGCCGGGAGGTCTCATGAGCCCTATCACCGCAGCCGACCCCTACCCCCACCGCACCGTGGAGGTTCTCGACACCACGATCGCCTACGTCGAGGCGGGACGAGGCGACCCGATCGTGCTCCTGCACGGTAATCCGACCTCGTCGTATCTCTGGCGCAACGTGATACCCCACCTCGAGGAGCACGGCCGATGCCTGGCACCAGATCTCGTGGGAATGGGCCGGTCCGGGCCGTCCCGCTCCGGCGGCTACCGGTTCGTCGACCACTACGACCACCTCGAAGCATGGATGGAGGCCGTAGGAGCCACCGACCGGGTCATGCTGGTGGTCCACGATTGGGGTTCCGGGCTCGGTTTTCACTGGGCCCACCGTCACCCCGAGGCCGTTCGCGGCATCGCCTACATGGAGGCCATCGTGGCCACCGTCTCGTGGGATGACTGGCCCGAGACCGGCCGGAGGCTGTTCCAGGGTCTTCGCTCCGACGCCGGTGAGGAGATGATCCTCGAGAAGAACGTGTTCGTGGAGAGGGTCCTTCCCGGCTCGATCATTCGCGACCTCTCCGAAGAGGAAATGGAGCGGTATCGGGAACCCTTCCGTGAGGCGGGCGAGTCACGCCGCCCCACGTTGACGTGGCCGCGCCAGATCCCGATCGACGGTGAGCCCGCCGACGTCCACGCCATCGTCGAGGCGTACGGAGAATGGCTGGCGACGGCTCCGATCCCCAAGCTGTTCGTGAACGCCGAGCCGGGAGCCATCTTGATCGGGCGCCAGCGGAAGATCTGCCGAACCTGGCCCCATCAGACCGAGGTCACGGTGCCCGGCATCCACTTCGTCCAGGAGGATTCGCCCGATGAGATAGGGGCGGCGGTGGCGGCTTTTGTCGCCGACCTCGACTGACTCAGCCCCGACGGAGTGCCGGGGTGCGCGGATCGGTAGCCTCGACGCCATGAGCGACTACCGACCTCCCCTCAAAGACATCCGCTTCGTGCTCACGCACATCGTCGATCTCGGATCGCTGGCCGCCGAAGGCAGCTACACCGTCGACGACCCCGACCTGGTGTTCGGAGCCCTCGACGAGGCCGGCCGGCTCGCCGCCGAGGTGATCGCGCCTACGAATCGAGTCGGCGACACAGAAGGCAGCGTCCTCGCCGAGGACGGCGGGGTCACGACACCCGATGATTTCAAGAAGGCCTATCGCCAGTTCGTCGACGCCGGGTGGCCGGCGGCCGCCTTCCCCGAAGAGTGGGGCGGGGGCGGCATCCCGTGGGTGGCCGGATTGGCCATCGCCGAGATGGTCACGACCGCCAACATGGCGCTCTCGTTGTGCTCGATGCTCACCTACGGAGCCAACGAGCTGCTGATGTACCACGGCAGCGAGGAACAGCAGGCCACCTGGCTCCCCAAGATGGTGACCGGCGAATGGACCGGGACGATGGCGCTCACAGAAGCCGACGCCGGTTCGGATGTGGGCGCCCTGCGCGCCAAGGCCGTGCCGGCCGACGACGGGTCGTGGCGGTTGTTCGGCAACAAGATCTACATCACCTGGGGCGACCACGACCTCACCGACAACATCGTGCACATGGTCCTGGCACGGACTCCCGACGCCCCTCCCGGCACCAAGGGCATCTCCACCTTCATCGTCCCCAAGTACCTCCTCGACCCCGACGGATCGGCGGGAGAGCCGAACGACGTCTCGTGCGTCTCGATCGAGCACAAGCTCGGGATCCACGGCAGCCCGACCTGCGTCCTCTCCTTCGGCGACGACGAGGGGGCCGTCGGGTACCTGGTAGGTGAGGAGAACCAGGGCATGCGCTACATGTTCACGATGATGAACACCGCCCGGCTCCAGGTGGGCCTGCAGGGCCTCGCCGTGGCCGAAAGGGCCTTCCAGGATGCAGTGGCATTCGCCATGGAGCGCCGCCAGGGGAGGGCGGTGGGAGCCCCTCGCGAAGAACGCTCGCTCATCGTCGAGCACCCCGACGTGCGCCGAATGCTGATGCTCATGAAGGCGCAGACCGAAGCCATGCGCTGCGTGCTCTACAAGAACGCGGAGGCGTTCGACGTCGCCCAGCACCACACCGACCCGGCGGCCCGGGAGAGGGGTGCCGAGCGGGCAGCCATCCTCACGCCGATCTCGAAGGCGTGGGCGAGCGATCTGGGATGCGACGTCACCTCGCTCGGCATCCAGGTGCTCGGTGGGCTCGGCTACGTGGAGGAATCGGGCATGCCCCAGTACTTCCGCGATGCCCGTATCGCCCCAATCTACGAGGGCACCAACGGGATCCAGGCCGCCGACCTCGTGATGCGGAAGTTGCCGATACGCGGTGGTGAGGCCGTGGGCGAGATGCTGTCCGAGATGCGAACGGTGGCGGACCAACTCGGGACGGAGGCATCACTGGCGAGCATCGGAGAGCGCCTCACCGCTGCGATCGACACGCTCGATGAGGCATCGCGGTGGCTGCTCGCACGGGAGAACCCCAACGACGCCCTCGCCGGAGCCACGCCGTACCTGGAGATGTTCGGCATCACGGCCGGCGGATGGCTCCTCGGGGTCTCGGCCCTGGCCGCCGCCGCCGGGGCCGGGGAGGACCCCTTCCTCGCCGCCAAGGTCGAGACGGCCCGGTTCTATGCGGACCACGTTCTTCCTCAGGCCGGCGGCCTGCTGGGAACCGTGACGGCCGGAGCTGACGGCCTCTTCGCCGTCGAACCGGGCCACCTCACCGGCTGAGGGATCGTCACCGTCCGGGGGCACCCTAAGGTGGTGCGCCCCGACGGAAAGGCGACGCGTGCAGCAGTATCCCCAGGCCCCCGATCTCGCGATCGACCTCGACCGGACCTACCGAGCAACCCTCACGACCAACCACGGTGACATCGTCATCGAGTTGGCGGCCGCCCGCTCGCCGCTGGCGGTGAACAACTTCGTGTTCCTCGCCAGGGACGGCTTTTACGACGGAGTGGCCTTCCATCGGGTGATCTCGGGGTTCATGATCCAGGGCGGTGACCCGACCGGGACGGGACGGGGCGGACCGGGCTACTCGTTCCGCGACGAGTTGGAGGGCGAGGGTCGCTACACCCGGGGGACGGTGGCGATGGCGAACGCCGGGCCCAACACGAACGGAAGCCAGTTCTTCATCATGCACCGCGACAGCGGCCTCCCTCACCAATACACGATCTTCGGGGCCGTGATCGAGGGCATGGATGCCGTTGATGCCATCGCCGGCGTGCCGACCGACATGAGCGACCGGCCCCGCGACGACGCGGTGATCCGCTCGGTCACCATCGACGAAGCCTGACTCAGCCCTCGCGAGCCGCCTCGTAGGCCGCCAAGGTCTCGATCCTGGCCTCGGCGTGATCGACGATGGGGAGCGGATAGGTCTCACCCAGCACGACGCCGGCGCCGACGAGGACGCCCGGGTCGGCCTCCCAGGGAGCATGGATGACGGTGGCATCGAGGCGCGCGAGCTCCGGTACCCAGCGCCGCACGAAGTCGCCGCTCGGATCGAACTTCCTGCTCTGCGAAACGGGGTTGAAGATCCGGAAGTACGGCGCCGCATCGGCACCCGTCCCGGCCACCCACTGCCAGTTGCCGACGTTCTGTGAAACGTCGCCGTCCACCAGCAACCGGCGGAAGTAGCGCTCCCCGCGGCGCCAGTCGATCAGCAGGTCCTTGACCAGGAACGATGCGGCGATCATTCGCACCCGGTTGTGGATCCAGCCCTCACCCAACAGTTGGCGCATGGCGGCATCGACGATCGGATAGCCCGTTCGCCCTTCCGCCCAGGCCCGGAACCCGTCGTCGTCGGTCCGCCAGGCGATCCGGTCGTACTCCGGCCGCATCGCCCGGGTGGCCGTCTCGGGGTGGGCGGCCATCACGTGTCCGTAGAACTCCCGCCACGCCACCTGGCGAACGAACGCCCGCCGCCCGGCCGACGTCTCACCGGCCTCGGCGACCACTTCGACGGGATCGATCGTCCCGTATTTGAGATCCGCCGAGAGGCGCGAGGTCGTATCGAGGTCGGGCCGATCTCTCTCCTCGCGGTACCGGTCGACACGATCCAGGAACTCGATCAGTCGTGTGCGCGCCGCGACCTCGCCCCCCGCCATCACCGGTGGTGTGGTCTCCGGGATTCCGAGGCCCGGATCGTCGGCAACCGCCGCCGGGCCCTGTTCGGGCCGGTGCGGAATCGGGAGGGAGGCCCATCGTTTGTGGAACGGCGTGAACACCCGGTACGGGCGGCCCTCATCGGTGAGCACCGAGCCGGGCGGATGTACCCATCGACCCTCATGCGTCACCGCCCGGTCACCGAGTGCGGACGACGCTGCGGCGTCGCGGCGCACCGCATAGGGGGTGACGTCATTGTTCCAATGGACCTCGTCGGCCGCAGCGGCCGCGGCGACAACCGAGGGCACCGGTTCGCCGCGCACCACCTTGAGGCGGCCCCCGGCCTCCGCCAACCGGGCGTCAAGCGCCTCGAGGTGCGCCGCCACCTGCGCGGTTCTCGGCGAGTCGACCCACAGGACCGGGTCGATCACGAAGAGGCCGACGACCTCGTCGTGCCGGCCCGTCGCCGCCGACCAGGCGGGGTTCCGGCCCAGCCGAAGATCGTTGCGGAACCAGACGAGGCCGGTGCTCATGCGACCCTTTCGTCGATCCAGGCGTCGACCTTCTCCCACTGCGCCATGAGCCAGTCGATGCGAGCGTCGCGTCCCGGGGGAATCTCCGTCCCCGAGACCCGCCAGAAGGCGACTTCGACGGATGCCCCGATCAAACCCCCCTCCCACAGGTCTTCGATGCGAGCCAGCCCATCCAAGCCCACATGGGTGATGAAGACGACGTCGGCCGGGGTGAGGGGGTCGAGCATGGCCAGGGAGCCCCCCAACCGAGGCGGGAGCACATGACGAAGCCGCTCGGCCCGCGCCGCCATCTGCGGATCCCGCTCCTCGAGCCGGGCGATGATCCGCTCCCTGCGATCCCGGCTGAACCTCGTTCCCTCCGGGTAGATGAGCACCCCCTCGTTCTCGGTCAACCCGACGGTCAAAGCCCGAACCGCCCGGACCTCAACGTCGCCGTCCGTCGACCGCCGATCGACGAAGTAGTTGATGAGCCGGTTGCCGGCCAGATCGAGGGCAGGGTCGATCAGGAGCTCCCGCTTCAAGACGTAGCGGAGGAAGATCCCGTGGCGCCGCGTCACCAAGGCGTTCGGAAGGAGGGTGTCGGCCATGCTGGCGTGACGCATCATCACGATGATCGGGCCCGGCTTCACGACCTCGTCACCCTCGACGCGGAACTCCACCGAGAACAGCACGCGGATCGTGCCGAGCAGGATCGCCGCCCACCAAGCCTGGAGCCGGTATGTCAGGCGGAGCGAGAGATCACGGGCGGTCCCGAAGCGGGAGACCAGCCAGATCACCACGAGCACCGTCAACCCGAAGACCTCCACGGCGAGATAGACCCAACCGCTCAGCGCCATCCTGACGGCCATGAACGGAATCCGGCGCCGCAGCCACCGCACGAGGTCCGCGCCCAACGCCACGATCAGGATGAGCGGCAGCAAGGCCGTCGCCACCACGAACAGAACGATGACCGCCGGAACGGTGACTGATCTCCGCCGCAATGCCGCCAGGCGCGTCTCGCTCCTCGGGCGGGGGCCGGTCACAGGTACTGGCCGGGGACCTCTTGGTCTCCTTGACCCATGTCGATGGCCCGGGTCCGCATCTGCTGCAATTGGCTTGCCGCCGCGGCCTGCTGGCTCCACAGGGTTGCCTGGATACCGGCGAACAAACCCTCGAGCCAGCCCACCAGCTGTGCCTGCGCGATGCGAAGCTCCGATTCGCTCGCCGAGTCGCTGCTGAGCGGCAGGAAGACCTCCAGCAGCTCTTCGCGGAGGTCGTCGGTGAGCACATCCTCCATCTCGGAGAGGGTCCTTTCGTGCACCTCGACCAGCCGACGTCGGCCCGGCTCGTCGACCGGAGCCTGCCGGGCCTCTTCGAGCATGGCGCGGGTCATCGACGCGATCCTCATCAACTTCGAGGCGTGGATGACGTTGCCCGAGGGGACGTCGTCCACCATTTCTGCCTCGACCTCGGGAACCTCGGGGTTCTCCGGCGTTGGTCCTTCACTCATGGGCCCGAGGATACGGCGTTACGGATCGCTATCGATCGCGGAGACGGATCGACAGGCAGGTGAGACCACCGTCGGCCTTGGCGAACTCCGACACGTCGCAGGTGACGGCCCGGTAGCCCAACTCGGCGATCTGGGCCGCCATTCCGGCATCCGAGACCAGGACGGCCCCGTCGGCCAGGCGCACCACGTTGGCGGCATGAGGATCCTCGCCTGCGATCACGATGGTGCGGAGATCGGTCAGGGGCACCTCATCGACCATTCCCGGGGCGAGCAGCACCGTGGTCTCGTCCACCGCCGTCACCGCCGATTTGAGATGGAGCACACCGATCACGTCGACCGGCACGACGGTGAACCCGAGCCTGCCAGCCCACCCCATCAGGCGGGTCACCCCTCCCGCGTTGGTGCGCCCGCTACGGCCGACGTAGATCACGTCGCCGATCCGGAGCACATCGCCACCGTCGAGGGTGGCCGGCTCCTCCATCATGGTCACCGAACACAACCCGGCCAGGGCCTCGGCGACCGGACCGACCTCGCCGCGCCGGGCCGGATGGCCGGGTCGCGACACGAGGGCGTCTCCCCCCAGCGCCACCGCGACGTCTTCGACGAACGGGCAATCCGGATGATCCTCGTCGGCCGGCACGACGACCAGCCGGAAACCCGACTCCTCCAAGCGGGCCCGGTACTCGGCATGCTGCTCCCGGGCCGCCGCCACGTCGATCACAGCTTCCCGCGAGGTGATGGCCTCGGAGAAGGAATCGGGAATCTCCCGCACCACGGCAACGGGCATGCAGCGAGGGTACTCCGACAAAGAAGAACGGCCGCCTGCCGGCGACCGTTCTGTGGGCTGAGACGGCAGGGCAAGGGAGTTGCTACCTTCCGTGTCGCCTTCTATCGGCCGACACCACGCCCGACTTGAGGGATTTCTTTCCCACCGAGAGCGCTCCTCAAGGTGTCCCTCCTGTCCGCCGATGCTCTCGGAGCATGCTGTCAGGAGGCCGAGTCATGTCTCTCCGGGTCGCCGCATCGATCGCGGCTCTCGCGCTCGTCGCGGCAGCCTGCACCTCCTCGGCGGAAGCCGAGAACGACGGGCTCGAGTTGAGCGCCACCTCGCTGTTCTCGGCGGACGAGAACGCCGTGGCCCGGCTGGTGGAGAACCTCTTCCGCGCGATCAACGAGGGGGAGGAATACGCGGTCTACGCCATGTTCACCCCCCACGAGACGTGCCGTCCGGCCGACATCGCCGCCCGTCTTCCCTCCATCCAGACCGGGGTCAATCCCGAGTCCGACCTCGAGGTGCAGGCACTCAAGCTCCGCGAGGTCGGCGGTGCGACCAGCATCTCCTTCGATCTCGTCGAGCAACAGGGCTCCTCGCAGAAGGAACTGGTCTTCGAGGAGTTCTTCCCGGTGGTGTTCGATGGACGCCGTTGGCGCTTCGATGCGAACCTGTGCCTGTGGGTCGACGAGCCGCCCGACGCCGCCGACAGCGAGGTCCGCGACGAGATGCTGGCGACTCTCACGGCCGCCCAGGCCTCATACGAGGAGTCGGCGACGTACCTGGCCACCGCCAACGATCTCCGCTACCACGTCTCGGGCCTGTCGGTGGTCGACGTCGACCTCGACCTCACTCCGGGAACGGTGCTCTGGCTCTCCGGCATCGAAGAAGCCCTGATGATCGGGCAGGGACAGAGCGGCACGTGGTATTGCGTGGCCCTCATCGGGGCGGGAGCTCCCGCCTATGGTTCGGCCTCGAGCTTCGAACAGGTCGCCACCCTCGACGGATGCCTCTCGACCGCTTCGCCTTCCGGTTGGTAGGCCGTCAGGCCGGCCCGATCAGGTAGTCGCCGGCGTCGTCGCTCCACTCCATCGCAACGATTCCCCGTGCCACGGCCGCCTTGCTGAACTGCAGGAACCCCCGGAATCCGTAGGTCTTCTCGCTGAACCCTGGGCTGCGGCGACGGATCCGGTCTTTGAGGCCCGACAGGGGCACGGTCTTGCCACCACCCGCCTCCTCGATCGCTTGCAGCAGGAAACCGAACCCCTCCTCCTCCTGGCCGCCTTCGGTCGGGAAGCTCACCTCGGGGTCTCCCCGCGCCGGCCCCTCGGTCAGTTCGACCACGTGATGATCGGCGAGATTGCGGAGCAGTTCCCCGAAGGCCCGAAACCCGAACTCGGCCTCGCTGAAGGTCGGGTCCTTGCGCAGCAGGGCCCGCTTCAACGACGAGGCGAGGACCGGTCCGCTGGTCGAGCGCTGCAAACCGGCCACCGTCTGTGTGATCAACCGATCCAGTTCGGCGAGGTCGTGCTCGCCGGTCCGGTCCGTGGCGGATTCCCCGTTCCCGTCTCCGGCCTTGCCGGGAAGATCGACGCCCTCCAGGGACTCGTAGAACAGGAACTCGTCGCAGGCGGGGGGAAGCAGGGCCGAAGTGGATGCCCGCAGGCCGATCCCGATCACCCGGTGATTCAGCTCCCTGAGCTTGTGCACGAGCGGAGTGAAGTCGCTGTCCCCGGTGCACAGCACGAACGTCGTGATGTAATCCCGCTCGAACGAAAGCTCGACGGCATCGACGGCCATCTTGATGTCGGCGGCGTTCTTGCGGCTGGCTCCGAGGCGCTGGGGGATCTCGATCAGTTCGACCTGGTGCTCCGTCAACGATCGACGGGCATCCTTGAACATCGACCAATCGGCGTAGGCGCGCCGCACCACCACCCGGCCCCTCTCTGCGAGGGCGTCGGCGATCGGCTTGAAGTCAAAGGCCATGCCGTCGAGTTCCTCGCGAGCCCCGATGGCCAGGTTCTCGAAGTCGAGGAACAGCGCAATGCGTTCTTCGGTGGTGTCCATGGACCCAGCGTACTTCCGCCGGCCTCCCCCGCGGAGGTGCTGCGACGGACGACCCCGGAAGATGACATCACCCCGACCATGCGATCCACGCCAGGAACCGGTCGGGGTCCCAGGTGTTCACGACCCGATCCCGTTCCACCCAGCCCCGGGCGGCGTGGCGGACGCCCCAGCGGGTCTGATCGAGCTCGCGCACCGTGTGAGCGTCGGTGCTGATCGCAAAGAGAACCTCCCGATCGCGAGCCCGCCTGAGGATCTCGGCAGGGACGTCGAGCCTATCGAGATGGCAATTGATCTCGAGGGCGGTCCCGGTCTCCTCCGCCGCCGAAATCACCGCCTCGACGTCGAGGTCGATCCCGGGGCGCCGCCCGATCAGCCTCCCCGTCAGATGCCCCACGGCGCCAACCGCCGGATTCCGCATGGCCGTGATGATCCTCCGGGTCTCCGCCGCGCGATCCAGATCGAAGTGACTGTGGACGCTGGCCACGCACCAGTCGAACCCCGCCAGGAACTCCGGGTCGTAGTCGACGTTGCCGTCCCGATCGATGTTGAGCTCGACGCCGTGGAGGAGAGTCACCGAGGGGTACCGGTCTTGCAGCGCGCGCAGCGCCGCCCGCTGTTCGATCATCGCGCTGCGCGACACGCCGTTCACGGTCAAGTCCTCACCGTGGTCGGTGATCGCCAGATACCGATATCCCCGCTCGGCGGCGGCGAAGACCATCGCCTCCAGCGAGTCGTGGCCGTCGCCGGAGAGATCGGTGTGCACGTGGAGATCACCCACCAGAGAATCGACCTCCGCCAGGTTGGGCAGGGCGTCGGTGGCGGCGAGTTCGACCTCGCCTGAGTCCTCCCGCAGCGGCGCCGGCACCCAGGCGAGACCGAGCGCCCGATAGATCTCCTCCTCGGTCTCCGAGGCGATCACCTCTCCGGTTTCGGCGTCGGTGAGCCCGTACTCGTTCAGCGTCCACCCCCGCTCAATCGCCAGCTGGCGAATCCGTATGTTGTGCGCCTTCGACCCCGTGAAGTACATAGCGGCCGACCCGAACTGGTGCGGTTCGATCACCCGCAGATCGATCTGGAGGCCAGAGGTGGCGACGATGGAGGATTTGCGGACCCCGTACGCGACGACGTCCCGGACCACCGGGAGGTCGACGAAGCGCCGCATCACGTCCTCGCTTGCATCGGAGACCGCGATGATGTCGACATCCCCGATGGTCTCTCGGAACCGCCGCAGGCTCCCCATGACCTCGGCCCGCCCCACAGCCGGATCGGCGGCCAGGGCTCTGACCACCTCATCGGCCGTTCGCATTGCATCGATGATCGGGGTCCGTGCTTCGGCGACGCCGAGGCGCTCGAGTGCCCGCGCCAGGTTCTTCTCGGTCTTGGCGCCCAGACCGGGCAACTCCCGAAGCGCCTCCCGATCGAGAGCTTCTCGAAGGTCCCCGATACTCTCGACCCCCAACCGGTCTCGCAACAACAAGGCGGTCTTGGGCCCGACCCCCGGTACCCGGGTGAGCTCCTGGAAGGCAGGCGGATACCGGTTCCGGAGCTCGTCCAGCTTGGCCGTCGACCCCGTCGCGATGATCTCCCGGATCTTGGCCGCCGTGCTCTTGCCCACCCCGGCCAGCGCCAGCAGCTGCGAATCCTGCATCTCCGTGAGCGGGTCGGCCGCGCTCTCGACGGCGCGGGCGGCCCGCTCGTAAGCCCGCGCTCGGAACGACTGGGGTGACCCGTCGTCGAGGATGGTGAGCCGAGCCAGCTCCCAGAGACGAGCGGCGATGTCGACGTTGGCGACCACGCCGCCAGGCTATGCCGACCAGCATGGGGACGTGCAGCGCCGGCTTCTCCTCGTTGTTGCGGTCGCCATCATCGGCGGAACGCTGTTGTGGGTGCTCCTCGGGCCGAAGGCGGAGCCGGCGCTCTGCGTCGCCCGGAGTTGCGACTGCGAACGCATCGGTCCCCCACCGGTTCGTCAGCCCGTGGCCGCCTGGTCGGCTCTGGCGATCGTTGCGGTCGGGGTTGGGGCGATGGCGACCGCAACGACCCTGGGTCCGGCGACGATTGGGCTTTCCGTCGTCACCACCGGCGCAGCTGCGTTTGCAGCTCACGCTCTGGCGACCATCGGTGCGCGCCATATCGACGGACTCGCGGTCGTCGTGCTGGTGGCCACGGTCCTCGCCGCCGAAACGGCCCGGCAACTGCCGGCCTTCGTGCTCCTCGCGGTGACGACGACGATCGCGGCCTTCGCCGTCCGGGACCTCGTCGAGCCGGTCACGGCGATCCTGGGATTGCTGCTGACGATCGTGTTGTGGAGGAACCGTTACGGACGTGACACACGGTGGGCGGTCGCAGCCGCCGTTCCATTCGGGATCGGGGCGGCGGTGTGGTGGGCCGCTGGTGGTCCGTGGTGCGCCCCCGGAGGGGTGTTCCAGTGGCACGGCGTCTGGCACCTCTCGGCCGCCGTCGGGCTTGCCGCCGGTCTCCGCTATCTCCGATCGGGGACCTGAAGCGCACCCACTGGGACGCGACCACCTCTACGCTCAAGGCCACCGGGTCGCACCCGGAGCAGTACATGGCACGAAAACGCCGCGACGCCATCAGCTTCTTTGCCATCGGTCGGGGCCGCCGCCACGATCTCTCTTTCATGGATCGGCGGCGGAGCCGCCGGAGTGTCTGGATGCTCTCGATCCTCGGGGTCGCCGCCCTGGGGATCGCCGTCTATGCCTGGGCCACCCGGTCCGACGACAGCGTGCCGACCGTGGCCGGGGACCAAGGACCACCGCCATCACTGCTGGTCGCCACGCCGACGTCGACCACACTCGCCGGCAACCCGACCGACGTCCTGACCTGCCCCGAACGGGCAAACGGCTGGCCGACGTTTCAGGGCACGGTGAGCCGAACCGGATGCACCGTGACCCGCACCATCACCACCCCGCGCGTCCTGTGGCAAGCCAACGTCGGCATTCAGGGATGGCTCAACAACCCGATCATCGCCGAGGGCCTCGTCATCGTGGGGAGCGCCGGGTCGACCCAGTTCGAGCCCGACGATCGGGACGGGGTGATCGCACTCGACCTGGCCACCGGTCAGGAGCGCTGGTTCTTCGACGCCGAACTGGACGTCAACGGCGTCGGGTACGGTGACGGCATCGTCGTCGTCACCGGGGACGAGGGCCGGGTATGGGGCCTCGCCGTGGGGGACGGACAACCGCTCTGGACCGACGACCTGGCGGTGGCCGCCTTCGGGAACCCCCTCATCATCGCGGGCATGGCCGTCGTGGGAGACGGTAACGGCAACCTCACCGCCTACGACCTGGGCACGGGTGCTCGCCGCTGGGGGGTGAGCGTTTCGGGGCCGGTTCGAGGCGGAGCCGCCAGCGACGGTGACACCATCTTCGTCATCGGCGAGGACCGGGAGGCGGCCGCCGTCGCGCTCGACGGGACGGTGCTGTGGCGCCAGCGCCTCAGCGGCCGCGGTCCCAACGCCGATGCCGTCCGGGTATTCGCAGCACCGACCGTGGTCGACGATCTGGTGATCGTGGCGCTCGTGCGCGACGCCGAGTTCGTCGAGCCGGCCCTGATGGCTCTCGACAAGAACGACGGAACGGTGCGGTGGCGGGCCGTGGACGCGGCGGGGATCAAGAACGACTGGGGGAACATCCGTTCCTCGCCCGCCGTGGTGGGCGACACCCTCGTCTACGGAGAGCCCTACTCGAATCACCTCGTCGGCGTCGATCTGGTCACCGGTGAGACCCTCTGGGCCGTCGAGACCGGGGCCTTCTGCTATCCCCATTGGCCTTCGCCGGCGGTCACTTCGGGTCAGGCCGTGTTCCCCCGTCACGACGGGGGGGTCTATTCGGTCGACGTCGCCGAGGAACGGGTCGTGTGGAGCGTGTACGTCGGTGACAGGACGGCCGTCGGCACGTTCCCCCCCGGGTACGGACCGGACTTCTGTGAGTGGCAGCCCAACACCGGGTATTCGGTCCTTTCCTCGCCGGCAATCTCGCCGGAAGGGATCGTCGTGGTGGGAACGCTCGAAGGCGTGCTGGTCGCGATCGGCGACGAGAGCTGGTGATCAGCCCCCGACAAGCATGAGCGCTTCCTCCAAATGACGATCGGCCTCGGAGGAATCGACGAGCACGTCGGGTCGCAGGCCGGTGAGTTCGAGGAGCCGACCGGCCGGATCCCACACCCGCTGATGGGGCAGACCCAGCGACCAGCCGTTGGGTAGGGAACGCACCAGGATCGGCGACGGCGAACCGGCGGTCGGCTGCCCCAAGAGGATGACCCCCGGCACCGACTCCAGGGCCAGGGCCAGCAGCTCGCCGGGCCCGACCGTTCCCGGCCCGACGAGCACGACGACCCGGCCCGGGAAGGTCCCGGTGGGCATCGGCCGGACCGCGATCGGCCGGGGTTCCGAGAATTCCCCTCGGTCCCCGACACGTACCGCTCGCATGCCTATCGTCGTCTCCCGAGGCACGAATCGCGAGGCAACCAGCAGTGCCGCCGAATCCGTGCCGTCTCTCAGCGATCGCAGATCGACGATGACCGCCGACACACCGTCCATCGCGGCGAGCGCCCGGTCGAGCGCCGCGGCAAGGTTTCGCTCCGATTCGTCGGGGTCACCGGCGGATCCCCCCAACCGGGCGATGCCCAGGTAGGCCGGCCCCTCTCGCAGGCGACCCCACACCAAGCCCTCGGCCTCCGACAGATCGGGCCGCCCCTGCCGAACGGCGGCGATCGGTGTCTCCTCCGGAAAGGGAACCGCCGACCACGACCCACCGGGCAGCCCGGCTTCATCGTCGACGGCGAGCCGGACCTGAGGATCCGCCAGCGGAGCCAGCAACTCCTGGAGTGCCGCCAGGATCTCCGTCGACTCGGTCTGCCCACCGAGAAGCATTGCATCGCGCCGCGCCGCCCAGTCCGGGTCACGCTCGCCCAGTGAGGGATGATGCTCCTCTATCGAGGCGACCGCCACCGCCAGCGTGTCGCCCGGGTCGGGAGCGTCCAAGCATCCTTCGGGAAGCCCGTCGAGATCGACGAATGGGATGATCCGCCCCCGCTCCTCCAATACGAGCGTTCCGTCGTCACGGAGCGTCACGAGTTCGGAGATGCCTCGAGCCGGACCGCTCGAGATCTGCACACAAGAGACACGCGTGTGCTCGTAGACGTCGGCGGACCCCCCCTCGATCACCAAGTAGAAGCCATAACCGACCGATTCCCACATTCCCTCGTACGGCGCCGCCTCTCGAGCGCCGGTGGTGCAGCCGGCAGCCACCATCACGGCAGCGAGAAGCGCTGCCGGCCGCCTCATTCCCGCCGGCGCCGGTCGGCCGCCTCCCGGGCCCGCCGCGACGATGCCGCCGAGCGGCTCAACTCGGCGAGGGCCTCCTCGAACCTGACGGCGACCGCACCGATGTCGGGCACCAGATCCCAGTCGGAGAAGATGCACCACGCCACCCGGCCGTCGTAAGAGAACAGGGCCAGGCTGAGCCCGTGGTTCACCCACAGGGGCACGACCGGGTAGTTGGCGAGCATGCGGGACCCGAGCATGTAGAGGGGGAGCTGGGGTCCGGGAACGTTGGTCACCGTGAGATTGAAGGGTCGCGCCGCCGATGCCGCCACCCTGGCCGCCAGGCTCAACATCGTGGAGGGGGTCCAGGATGCGCCCTGGGTGAGCATGGCCGCCCCGAGCGCCTGATCGGTCTCCTTGAGATGGAGTGTCTCGGCCGCAACGGTCCTCATCCGTGCGGCGGGAGACTTCTCGGCGAGGGGCAGGTCGACGAGCCACATGGTGATCCGATTGCCGAGTTCCCCCACCTCATCGGCGGCGCGAATGCTCACCGGGACCATGGCCCTGAAGTCGAGGCCTTCGACATCGACGCCCCGGTCCTCGGTGAGGTAGCGGCGCATGGCTCCGGCCACAATGGCGATGACCGCGTCGTTGACCGTGCCGCCGAGGGCGTTCTTGATCCCCTTGAGGCGCTCGAGGTCGGTGTCCCACCACGCGACCCTCCGGTTGGGCCCGATGCGTCGGTTGATGGGGGTCGCCGATGCGTTCTGGAACCACCCGGAACCGGCCGAGGCGGCCATGGCCCGCAGACGATGCTGCAGGTCGGCGCCGAGATCGCGCGACTCCGCGGCCCACTCACGAAGCCTTCGGCCCATGTCCCGGGGAGTGCGCATACGACGCCGGAACTCGTACCGCAACAGCTCGGCGGGGGCGGGGACCGGACGCGGCTCGTACTCGTCTGGCTCACCGACCACGTCGTCGGGCGAGGGGGCCAGCATCACCTTGAGGAGATCGACGCCGGCCATGCCGTCGATCATGCAGTGGTGGACCTTGGTGACGAGGGCGAACCGATCCCCCTCCAGCCCTTCGACCACCCAGCACTCCCACAGCGGCTTGCCTCGGTCGAGCCGTTGGGACCAGATCCGGGCCGCCATCCGCTGGAGCTCCGCCTCGGTTCCCGGCCTCGGGAGCGACGCATGGCGCACGTGGAAATCGAGATTGAAGTGTTCGTCGTCGATCCAAACCGGGTGGCGTTCGAGAGGGATGAACTGCAACCGCTGCCGGTAGCGGGGCACGTACTGGAGCCGGGCCGCCACGAACCGGCGGATGAGATCGATGTCGACGCCGCCGTCCTCCGTCCCCAGCGGTCCCCGCTCGAAGATGAGCGTGGCCCCGACGTGCATGGGCGTCGTCGGCCCCTCCATGACCAGGAACGTGTTGTCGAGGAACGACAGGCGCTCGTAGCGGGTCTCCGTCATCGATCAGAGCGTACGGGATACGGAAGCGCGGCGGGATTGGCGAAGCTCCGCAGAGGGGGTTTGGATACGCCGATGGCGGTCGAGCTGCACATCACCCCGAGGGCCCCGATTCACCTCTCCGATACCCTGCGGTTTCAGACCGGAGCACCGCGAGATCCCGCCTTTCGCCTCGAGCCCGACGCCGCCTGGGTCGCCCTGGGGACCTCCGCGGGGCCGGCGACGCTGCACTACCGGACCGACGGCGACGGCTTGATCGCTGCGGCGTGGGGCCCCGGGGCCGCCAAGGCCCTGGCCGGGGCCGCGGCGGCGGTCGGTGCCGAGGACGATCCGAGCGGCTTCCGGCCCGATCATCCGGTCCTCCGTCGCCTCTCCCGCCGCCACCGAGGCCTCCGCATCACCAAGAGCGGGCGGGTGGCCGAGATGGCGATGCGGACCGCCGTGGGCCAGGTCGTGACCGGCAAGGAGGCGAAGCGTTCGTGGACCCGGCTCGCCCATGCCATCGGGGAGCCGGCTCCCGGACCGGTCGAACTCTTGCTCCCCCCCGACGCCCGAACGCTGGCCTCCATGCCGTACGAAGACTTCCATCGATTCGGGATCGAGAAGCGGCGAGCCGACATCCTCCGCCGCATCGCCCGGCACGCCCGGCGGCTCGACGAAGCCACCGCCATGCCGCTCGACGACGCCGTGAAGCGGCTGCGGGCGGTGCCGGGCATCGGTCCCTGGACGGCCGCCAAGGTCCGGCTCACCGCGCTGGGGGATCCCGACGCGGTGCCCACCGGCGACTTCCACCTCCCCAACACGGTGGCCTGGCTGCTGGCCGGCGAGGAGCGGGCCGATGACAATCGGATGCTCGAACTCCTGGCGCCGTATGCCGGCCACCGAGGCCGCGTGATCCGGCTCGTGCAAGCTTCCGGCGTGCATGCCCCGCGACGAGGCCCGCGAGCCCCGCTGCGGAGCATCGAGCACCGCTAGAGCACGAGCGGTACGAAGGCGACAAAGACCCCGAGCAGCAGCGCACCCTCGATTCGATTGAGGCGCTTCCCGGAGAGGACAAACACTCCGGCCAGCACCGCCGCCGCCAACGACAACGCCATGGCGACCCGGAACTCGTCGCCAAAGCTTCCCGGACCGATGAGACCGGCCGTGCCGATCACCGCCAGGCTGTTGAAGAGATTCGATCCGACGACGTTGCCGAGGACGATATCGGTCTCGCCGCGCCGAGCCGCAGCCACCGCGGTGGCCAGCTCCGGCAGGGAAGTCCCGACGGCGACAATGACCAGGCCGACGAAGGTCGATGAGACCCCCAATTCGTCGGCGATGCGCACCGCGCCTCGCACCATGACATCGGCTCCCGCCAGCGTGGCGGCCAAAGCCACGATGCCGACTGCGAGTTCCTTGGTGATGCCACCGGAACCCACCCCGGCATCGAGGTCCTCAGCCGGATCCCGCCGCGACCAGCCCACCATGAGCAGGATCACCCCGACCATCGCTCCGAGCAGGATTGCGGCCTCGGCGCGATCGAGGTGGCGGTTCCACAGGAGGAAGGACATTCCCGCCATCGCGACCAGCATCACTCCGCCCTCGCGACGGATGGTCTTCACGCGCGAGATCACCGGGGCCAGCAACGCCGTGGATCCCAGCACGAGCGTGAGGTTGGCCGTGTTGGATCCGACGACGTTCCCCACCGCGATCTCGACCTCACCGCGCGCCGCCGCCAGGCCCGACACCAGGAGTTCCGGCGCCGACGTCCCGAGCCCCACCACCAGTGCCCCGATCAGCACCGGGGACAGGCCGAAGGATCGCGACAGGCGGGCCGCACTGAGCACAAACCGATCGGCGCCGAGACCGAGCGCCGCCAGCCCGCCCCCGAAGAAGAGCAATGAGACCACCATGCCGGTCAGTCGGGGTCGGCGATCGCCGCGAGCACCCGCTCGAACGCTCCGGCCATCGCTGCAGCTTCGGCGTCGGTGATCCGCCGACCGAAGTGCCGCTCGATCCCGGCGAGATGGAGCGGCGCAGCGCGGTCGAAGGCGTCCCGACCCGCTTCCGTCATCACCACGAACGTGCCCCTCCGGTCGGTGGCGCAGGTCTCACGACCCACGAGACCCGCTGCCTCCATGCGATCGACGAAACGAGTGGCCGCGCTGCGACTCAGGAGGAGCGACTCGGCCAGCGTGTGCATGCGCAGCCGGCCGTCTGGCGATTCATGGAGGTAGAGCAGAACCTCGTACCAGGGCAGCGGAAGCCCGGTGGCCTCCTCCAGCTCACCGGCGAGGATGTCGACGACCTCGGCGTGGGCCGTGAGCATCAGGCGCCAGGCGCGCAGTTGCGGATCGCTCATGGGCGCACCGTACCGTTGGTCGTTGCGCCATACAACCAATGAGAGCGCTCCATCCCATGAGATCATGGGTGCGATGACACCCGATTGGTTCGCCCGAGCGCTCGCCACTCCTTTCGCGACCCATCGGATCGACGTGGCCGGCACTCCCATCAACTACTTCACGTGGGGGGAGTCCGGCGCACCCGGGCTGGTGTTCATCCACGGAGGGGCGGCCCACGCCCACTGGTGGAGCTTCCTCGCCCCGATGTTCACCCACCAGTGGCACGTCGCCGCCCTCGACTTGAGCGGCCACGGAGACAGCGGCCGGAGGGAGACCTACTCCCACGAGCTGTGGGCTTCCGAAGTCATGACGGTCACCGAGGATGCCGGGTTCCCCGGGCCCCCGGTGCTGGTGGGACACAGCCTGGGCGGGATGGTCGCCATCCAGACCGCGGCGACGCACGGTGACCGGCTCGCCGGAACGGTGATCGTCGATGCCCCAGTCCGGCGTCCCGATCCCGAATCCGAGGAGGGCAGCCGGGGACGGGCCTTCCGCTCGCCCGGCGTCTACCCCGACCTCGGAACGGCCATGGAGCACTTTCGGCTCATACCGCCGCAGCCCAACGACAATCCGTGGATCATCGAGCACATCGCCCGCCACTCTCTCACCGAGACCCCCGGGGGCTGGACGTGGAAATTCGACCCCCACCTGTTCCGCCACACCATCGTGGCGCTGCGCGACCAGCTGGCTTCGGTGCGGTGCCGGGTGGCGCTGCTACGGGGGGAACACAGCGTGGTGGTGCCTCCCGACACGGCGGCCTACATGTACGAGTTGATGGGCCGCAACGCACCCGTCGTCTCGATCCCCGAGGCACACCACCACTTGATCCTCGATCAGCCGCTGGCCTTCGTCGCCGCCCTGCGGACCCTGCTGCAGGACTGGGAACACTCCATTCCGCTTCGCAACGGGCGTTAGTCGATCTCCAGGGCCTCCACGCACTCGGGGAAGTTGTTCTTCACGCTGTTGACGAGCGTCGAGACCGGATGCTCGGCGAGCACCCCGCGCCGCTCCGGGCCCAGCATCCCTTGCAGCGCCTCGACGTCGTCGAAATCGCGGTCCAGCCACCGATCCCAATCCTCCTCTGACAGGATCACCGGCATGCGATCGTGAAGACGGCCGACCAGATCGTTGGGCTCCGTGGTGATGATCGTGCAGGTGACCAGCCGTTCTTCGGTTTCCGGGTTCCGCCACGAGGCCCACAGCCCCGCCAGGGCGAGAGGATCACCGTCGCGGCGGAAGATGTAGTGCGGGAGCTTGCCCTTGGGCCGCTTCTCCCATTCGAAGAACCCGTCGGCCGGGATCAGGCAGCGGCGCCCGCCGAAGGAGGAGCGGAACGCCGGTTTGGTGGCCGCCGACTCGGCCCGGGCGTTGATGTGGCGCGCCCCGATTCCGGCGTCCTCGGCCCACCACGGGATGAGCCCCCAGCGGAAGGTCCCCAGCAGCCGCCTCTCCTCGTGCTCGGCCACGGCGTAGACCTGGTCCGTCGGAGCCACGTTCCACGAGGCCTTCAGCGACTCGGTGGAGATCTCGGCACCGAAGTGCCGGGCGTAGGCCGAGGGGTCCTGGGCCTGCACGAAGCGCCCACACATGGACCCATCATCCCAGCCTTCGGTCGCCTCCGTGATCCACGGCCACCGGGCCCTCGAAACAGGTCCGCAGGCGGAATGGCCGCTGCAGGACGATGAACGCCCAACCGGCAGGTTCTTCAGCACATCGGCGAGGGTGATGGCGAGACCCGCCATGAGAAAGCCGATGTGGGTGGTGAGTTCGGTTCCCTCGACCCAGATCAGGGCAGCGATCCCCCCCAAATCGTGATGATGTAGGAGGTCAGCTTGCGGGCTCGATACCAGACCGCCGAGTCCGCGATGCGGCGATGCACGACTGCCAGAACGACCCACCGGATCACGATCAGGCCCCCGGTGATGATCAGTTGTGCCTCCCGGCGCTGCAGGTTGAGGGCGTCGGCGAGCCGCTCGGTCATGCCCGGAGCGTCGGTCGGGGTCACCGCCGAATCGGGATTGTTGGGCCCCGGATTGGACCATCCGGGGCCCAACGCCCGGCTACTCGTAGGCGATGGCCTCCAGCAGATCGGTGCGGGCACCGCGGAAGGCGGGCCACACCGATGCCAGCACCCCGCCGACGGCGGCGGCGATCACGTAGATGAGCAGATTGCCACCCGGGATGGTGAGTATGAGGCCCTGACCGATGGCGAACACCACGGCGATCCCGAGCAGCACCCCCACGACCAGCCCGATGACCGCACCGAATACGGCGATCAGGACCGCCTCCCAGCGGATCATGGTGCGCACTTGACGGCGGCTCATGCCGACCGCCCGCAGCAGCCCGATCTCCCGCCTCCGCTCGAAGATGGACAGCGCCAGGGTGTTCATGATCCCCATCAGGGCGATGAGAATCGCCAGGAACAGCAGAGCGGTGAGCACGTTGAGCATCACATCGATCTGCCCGGCCGCCTTGTCGACGTACTCCTCGGCATTGTTCATCTCGATGTTGGGATAGGGAGCGACCACCGCCTCCAGGGTCGGTCGCACCGCCTCGACGTCGACACCGTCGGTGAGCTTGATCATCACCATGCGGTCGAGGCCCAGGTCGTAGTAGGCCTCGAAGTCCACCATCGAGATGGCGAAGACGGTGCCCTGAAACAGATCCGCCTCGAACGTGGCGACGACCTCGAAGCTGAACGGATCGCGGCCCTCGCGCAGCTCCAGCTCGACGAGGTCCCCGATCAAGATGCCCTCGTCTTCGGCGTATTCGGCGTCGACCATCACCCGCCCGGGGCCCAGGTCGGCGAAGGAGCCCTGGGGGATCTCCAGCCGAACCACTTGGTCGATCTCGGCATCGACACCGATCAGGAAGGATTCGGCTCCGTCGACCGGATCCCGGTAGGGCCCGATGCGGAACGTCGAGGCGACGGCCACTTCCGGCAGCTCCCGGAGCGCCTCCGCCACCGCCGGGCTCACCCCGGTCACCGTCGGGTCGACGAACCCTCCGACCTGGACCTGGTACTCGGCAATCACCCCTTCCTCCACGGCGTCCTTGATCGTCGTCTTGACCGATGCCGCCAGCACCGCCAGCACGCTGACCAGGGCCACACCGATCATGAGGGCCGAGGCGGTGGCGGCCATCCGTCGCGGCTTGCGGATCGCGTTCTCCCTGGCGAGCCGGCCGGAGATGCCCCGCAGTCTCGGAAGCGGGGCCCCGACGAACCGTCCGAATGCTCGGGAGAAGAGGGGTGCGATCACGGCGATCCCAATGAACGAGACCCCGGCCCCTATCCCCGTGAGAAGCAGTTCGCTGCCGATCTCACCGAACAGGCCGACCAGCAGCATCACCACTCCGACGAGGGTGATGGAAGCACCGGTGATGACGCGCCTCCGCAGCGAGGCGGAACCGGACACGGCCGTCTCGCGCAATGCCGCGACGGGCTTGATCCGAGACGCACGGTAGGCCGGCAAGACGGCCGACACGATGGTGAACACCAGACCGAACCCGACCCCGAGGACGATCGCCTCGGGCGGAAGGGTGAGCGGCCCGGAGGGGAAATCGATGCCGAAGGCGGACAGCAGCCGCTGCATGCCGACGGCGAGCAGCACCCCGACGCCCAGACCGATGACCGAGGCGGCCAGGCCCACGATGATCGCCTCCAGGGTGACCATCCACGTCACCTGCCGCCCCGTCGCCCCCACCGCCCGCAGCATGGCGAGCTCCCGGGTGCGCTGGCTCACGATGATCCGGAAGGTGTTGCTGATGAGGAACGCTGCGACGAAGAGCGCAATCACTCCGATGGCAACGAGGAAGGTATTGAAGAACCCGAGAGCCTCGTCGACCTCCTCGAGCTGGTTCTCCAACTCGACGTCGGCCAGAACGACTTCCACGTCCTCGGAACCGACGGCGGCGTCGATCCGGTCTCGGAGATCCTCGGCGCTCGTGCCCTCCTCGGCGATCACCGTGATCGTCGAATAGGAGCCCTCGAAGTCGAGGACCCGCTGCGCCGTCTCCAAGTCGAAGGACGCCGCCGTCGCACCGAGAAGGTTGTCGGCTTCTCCGAAGCCCGTGGTCCCGACGATCTCGAACTCTTCGATCCCGGTGGTGAAGATGATCTGAATCGTGTCGCCGACCACGAAGCCGTTGGCCTCGGCGGTGTAGACGTCGATGACCGTTTCACCAGAACCCTGGGGTATCCGGCCATCCCTGAGAACGACAATGGTGAAGTCGAGGTCCTCGGGCAAGAACGAGAATCCGAAGGTGGGGGGGCCGGTCCCCCCGATGGCGTTCCCCTCCTTGTCGATCATCTGCGCCCACCCCTGCACCGTGGGAAAGGCGACGTCGACCCCCTCCACAGCTTCGACTCGAGCCAGGGTCTCCTCGGGGATCTTCCCGGCCTGGAAGCCGAACGACCCCGGGGCCTGCACGAACACGTCGACCTTGTCGGTGGATCCCTCGAAGAGGTCGTCGAACGCGGCCGACATGCTCGAGGTGAACACGAATGAGCCCGCCACGAAGGCGACGCCCAGGACGATGGCCAAGGCGGTCAACCCGAGGCGGACCTTGTGGGCGAGCACGCCCTTCCAAGACAGCTTGAACACGTCAGTCCCCCATGGCCTTCATGTGATCGAGAATGGCATCGGAGGTGGGGTTCTCCATCTCGTCGACGCAGATGCCGTCGGCCAGGAACACCACCTTGTCGGCGAAGGCGGCCGCCATCGGATCGTGGGTGACCATCACGATGGTCTGGCCGTAGTCGTCTGCGGCCCGGCGCAGAAAGGCCAGGAGCTCATCGGTCGCCTTGGAGTCCAAGTTGCCCGAGGGCTCGTCGGCGAAGACGATCTCCGGCCTTGCCACGAGGGCGCGAGCGGCGGCGACGCGCTGCTGCTGGCCACCCGAGAGCTCGCTCGGGCGATGCCGGAGCCGATCGCCGATCCCCATGGTCTGCACCACCGAGTCGAACCACTCCTGATCAACGTCGCGTCCCGCGATGTCGATTGGCAGGGTGATGTTCTCCGACGCCCGCAGGGTCGGGATCAGGTTGAAAGCCTGGAAGACGAAGCCGACCTTCTCACGACGCAGCAGGGTGAGTTCCTTCTCGCTCAGGTCGCCGAGCCGCTGGTCGCCGATGAAGGCCTCGCCGGCGGTCAGGTCGTCGAGCCCGGCCACGCAGTGAAGCAGCGTCGACTTCCCCGACCCCGACGGGCCCATGATCGCCGTGAACTTGCCGGCATCGAAGGCGACATTGATGCGATCCAGGGCCCGCACCTCGGTGTGGCCCTCGCCGTAGACCTTGACCCCCTCCGCCACTCGGGCGGCCACCCGATCACCCATTGTCGACCTCCTCTGCCTCGTCGTCGGCTCGTTCGATTCGGATGGTGCAGTCGGTGACCACGGCCGCAATCGCTCCGACGGCGACCCAGACGGGCAGCAACAGGGCACCGACCACGCCGACGGTCAACGGCACCTCGATGAGGGTCTTGCCCTCCTCGTTGGCGATGATCACCCGTCGAACGTTTCCCTCGTGGACCAATTCCTTGACCTTGGCGAGGAGCTCCTCGCCGCTGACCTTGAATTCCTCATATTCGGCTTCGCTCATCGAAGACTCTCCCTTCGAAGCATCGCCCATCGTTGCAAACCGAAGCGTACGAGCGCCAGAGACCACCGTCGCCCAGAAACAGGGTCACCCGACTCTGGCCCCCCGGGTACTTTGGCGGTGGCGGCGGCCCGGGGGGCGAGGCTCCCACCCGAAAGAGCGCCGGGCGGCCGCCATGCCGGCCACGGCCCACAATGCCATCACCCCCAGGTCGTCCCATCGGAACGCGGCGTCGGTGACGAACGGGCTGAAGGCATCCTGGAAGGCACGCACGAAGTGCTTGAGCGGAAACAGATCGGCGACGAACCTCAACGCCGCCGGCGGGTCGGCGATCGGGATGAAGACGTCCGAAATGAAAGCGAGCGGCAGGATTGTGGCGTTGGCCACGGCGGGAGCCGAGTCCCCGGTCTTCGCCAGCCCCGCCATCGCCAGGCCGAGCGCGGCAAAACACGTCACCCCGACGACGAAGGTGAGCACGGCCGCCGGGATCGTCGCTGGCCGAACGTCCAGGTCGTAGGCGAGGGCCCCCACGGCGAGCATCCCGACGACCGCCAGCAGGGCGATCCAGACCGCCGAGCCGACCCGGCCCGCCAGGTAGATCCACGGCGGGAGTGGGGTCCCCCGCACCCGCTTGAGCAGGCCCTCGTCCCGGGCGATCGCGGTTCCGACGGTGAGGTTCGTGTAGGTGGCGGAGGCGGCCGCAAAGACGGCGAGGGAGGGCGCGTAGAACTGGGTCACCGTGAGCGGGTCTCTCCCGGCGATCTCGATCACATCTTCGAAGAGCAGGTTGAACAGGATCAGGAACATGAGGGGGAAGAAGAGCGTGAAGAACGCCGCCACCGGGGTCCTCCAGAAGATCCGATTCTGATAGCGCACCTGGTGCCCGAGGAGCCGGAGGTCGGAGGCCGGCCGCTCAGCCATCGTCGCCACCACCGATCAGGTCCAGGTAGGCGTCCTCCAACGAGGGGCGAATCACCTCGAGGCCCTCGAGTGAAATCCTCCGCTCCAACGCCCATCCGGTGAGGGCATGGAGCGCCGCCGTCGGGTCGTCGGTCTCGAGCCGGATCTCACCCCCGGCTCGGGGTGCCGATGCAAACGGCTCGGGGAGTCCCCCGGGGTCGTCGGGGACCCGGAACTCGATCCTGGCCGTGGTGCGGACACCGATGCCCTCGGGGGTCCCGGTGGCCACGATCTTCCCGTCCGCCATTACCGCCACCCGATCGGCGAGACGGTGGGCCTCGTCCATGTAGTGGGTGGTGAGCAGGATTGTGGTTCCCAGCGACCGCAGCCGATCGATGAGACGCCACGCCCTGCGCCGGGCGGCGGGATCGAATCCGGTGGTGGGCTCATCCAGAAAGATGAGACGGGGATCACCGATGATGCCGAGTGCCAGGTCGAGACGGCGTCGCTGGCCCCCCGACAGGGTCTTGACCCGGGCATCTTCCTTCCCGACCAGCCCCACGATCTCGATGATCTCGTCGGCGTCTCGGGGGGCCGGGTACATCGGGGCGTACAGCCTCAAAATCTCGGAGACCGTGAGTTCCCGATCGATCCCCGATTCCTGGAGGACGATCCCGATCTGCTCCCGAAAGCCCCTCCCGGCCGTCCCCGGGTCCACGCCCAGCACCGACACCCGCCCCGCGTCGCGAGCCCGGTGCCCTTCGAGGATCTCGACGGTCGTGGTCTTCCCGGCCCCGTTGGGTCCAAGGAGGGAAAACACTTCGCCCTCCTCGATGGTGAGATCGATGCCGGCGACCGCCGCGGTCGCCCCGTACCGCTTGACCAGGCCCTCGATCTCGATGACGGGCATGGCTACCCCCGGGAGCTCAGCCGAGCCCGGGGATCACGTCCGCCGCAAACGCTTCGATGCTCTCCCCCCATGCGGCATCGGGGAAGTAGAGGATGAAGTACTCACATCCGGCGTCGCGGTACTCGGCCAGCCGGCTCCCGACCTCATCGGCCGATCCGATGACGGTCATCGCCGAGGCGAGGTACTTGTCGACGGTGCGGCCTCCCTGCTCGGCGGCGCGGGCGACGGCCGCGTCGTCGGCATTCACCATCACGACCAAGTGGATGGTCCGCCCGACGGCGGCCGGGTCCCGGCCGACCGCCTCGCAGTGACCGTCGAGGATCGCCGACTTGTGCTTGAACGTCTCCAGATCGCCCGCGAAGTTGGCGTAGTCGGCGTGCTCGGCCACCACCCGCAGGGTGAGCTTCTCGCCGCCGCCGGCGATCCACAGCGGCGGGTGGGGATCCTGGAGCGGCTTGGGCTGGTTGATGGCCCCGGCCACCTGGTAGTGCTCGCCCCGGTATGTGGCCTCATCGGCCAGCCACATCGCCTTGATGATCTCGACGGCTTCCCGAAGCTGGCCGATCCGAACCGATGCCTTGGGGAAGGGGTAGCCGTAGGCGAGGTACTCGTGCTCGTACCACCCGGCCCCGATGGCGAACTCGAGACGCCCGCCGGAGATGACATCGATGGTCGACGCCACCTTCGCCAGGTACGACGGAGGCCGATAGGAGTTGCAGGTGCACATCTGGCCGAGACGGATCGTCGATGTGGCCTCGGCCAACGCCGCCATCAGCGTCCAGGCCTCGTAGGTCACCTCCTGGGTCGGCTCGGGGACGGTGTGAAAGTGGTCGTACACCCAGGCCGACTCGTAGCCGGCCGACTCGAGGCGGGCCGCCACATCGGTCATCGTCTCCCATTGCCGCTCCACCGGGACCCCGACGAGGTCCATCCGCCATCCCTGGGGAACAAAGCCTCCGAACTGCACCTGCTACCTCCTCCGGGCGCGGCACCAGGGTAGGCGGCCGCCGCATCGACCCGGTCGAGGTACCAACCGGCACTCCGCTACCTTGCCGGCGTGACCACCGACACCGGCTACTTCGGCGCCGACAGCCTCACCTGGCGCATCAACCAGGAGATGACCGTTCTCTTCGGAGGGGTACGCGCCCTGCTCATGCATGCCGCCAACCCGTTGGTCGCAGCCGGGGCTCGCCAGACCGCCACCTACCGTCGTGACCCGTGGGCGAGGCTGTTGCGGACCCTGTCGCTGCAGCTGTTGCTGCCGGTCGGAAGCAAGGAGGAGGCCGACAAGGCCGCCGATCGAATCAACCGGCTCCACACGATCATCAACGGCATCGATCCGGCCACGGGCGAGTACTACGACGCCCTCGACCCCGATCTCCTCTTGTGGGTCCATGCCTGTCTCGAGGAATCCTCGGTGCTGTTCTACGAACTGACGGTCGGACCGCTCACCGGCGAGGAGAAGGATCGGTTTCACCGGGAGAACCTGGTCGGGGCCGAGCTGGTCTTGCTCCCCCGGGATCGGGTCCCCGCCACCTTCACCGAGACCGAGGACTACATCCGGCACGTGATCGAAAGCGACCGGCTGCTGGTGACCGACGTCGCCCGGGAGGTCGCCCACCTCATCCGCGGCGGGCCCGTCCCCTGGCACCTCAAGGGGATCTGGCGGTTCATCGCCTTTGCCGCCGTCGGGACCCTTCCCCCCCGCATCCGGGAGCTCTACGGGTTCCGATGGAGCGGAGTCCGGCAGAGAGTCCTCGACGCCAACATCGCCACGCTTCGCCGAATCCGGCCTCACCTGCCCGATCGATTCCGCCTCATCCTCCCGGCCCGGGTGGCACAACGCAGGCTGGCCGGCGAGTCCGTCCCGATGCCCCGTCCGTAGCAGCCGCTATTCGGCCCAGCGGTGGGGTCGATTCCGCAAGCCGCCGAAACCCCACCGGTCGCAGAGGTCTTCGTATTGCCGCCGGGGTACTCCGCGCCAGGCGAGATCGTCGAGCGTCTCGGTGAGAGGCACGTCGCGACGGAGGGTCGCAAGCTGCCGGTAGAGGAGGACGTCGTCCATTCCCGTCCGGAGCGAATCGGCCAGCCGCTCCTTCCCCCGAACGGCCGGCGTCCACTCACCAGGGTCGAGCGGGATCGACTCGATGTGGCGGTACTCCGCCAGTGTCAGCGATGACGACTTGGCACCCCAGCCCCGCAACCCGGGAATCCCGTCGGCGCTGTCGCCCACGAGCGCCAGGTAATCGGGAATCGAGGCGGGAGCCACGCCGAACTTGTCCCAGACCCCGTCCTCGTCGATGAAGGCCCCTTTGCGCCGGTCGAATCCGACCACGTGACCGTCGTCGATGCACTGGGCCAGATCCTTGTCGGGGGTGAGCATCACGATCTGATCGACGTCGTCCGCCCATTTGGCGGCCGCCGTGGCGATCGCATCGTCGGCCTCGAACTCCACCATGGGCCACACGACGACTCCGATCGCCTGCAGGGCCTCCTCGGCCCGCGGGAACTGGGCCAGCAGTTCGGTCGGAACCCCGGCCTCGGTCTTGTAACCGGGGAACAGTTCGTTGCGGAATGATCGAATCTCGCTGTCGAAGGCGGCACCGAGGTGGGTGACGCCCTCTTCGAGCAAGCGCAGGGTCGAAGCGACCAACCCGTGGACGGCTCCGATCTCGACTCCGTCGGGGGACTTGCGGGGCGGCGCCCCGAAGTAGGCACGGAACAGTTCATAGGTGCCGTCGAGGAGATGGAGCCTCATGTGCGGATGGTACCGAGGGGCTGTCACCCCGACCCGGGCCGTTCCGAATCGGTGTCGGAATCGACCCTCGGTACGCTCGATGGAGATGCAACAGGCTCCCGAATCCGCGCCCCCTCGCTGGCTGCGGCCGTTCTACCTGGTCGCCGGCGTGTTCTTCCTCGGCTTGGGCGCGATCGGGTTGTTCCTCCCGCTCATACCGACCACCGGCCCGCTGCTGCTGGCGGCCTTCTTTTTCGGGCGCTCCTCGACCCGCCTCCACCGCTGGCTCACCACCCACCCCCGTTTTGGGCGGCTGATCGCCGACTTCGAGACCGGCAAGGGCCTCCCCCTCAGCACCAAGGTGATCGCGGTGGTCATGATGGCGGCCGCGTTCAGCTACTCGATCTTCGCAGTGGTGTCCCACCCGGCGCTGCAAGCCCTGGTCGCCGTCGTCGGCGTCGGAGCCATCGCGTTCGTGCTCCGGCTGCCCACCGCCCCTCGCTAGCCTCCGCGCCATGGAACCGCGCCGTCCCCTGCCCATGCTCTCCGGGGAGTGTCGCTTTCTGAGCTACCCGCTCTCGAACGAGTGGGTCCTCGCTCAGGGCGACGAGCAGGTCGCCTTCCTGAGGCGATTCCCGCGCCGTCACACCTCGACACTCACCCTGGCCGACGGCCGCACCTTCGAGTTGGAGCCCCGGGGATGGGGCACCGTCGTGGCCTTGGAAGCCGAAGTCGAGCGGGGCCGGATCACCCGCCGGTCGTGGTGGGGCCGTGCCTGGGATCTCACCAGCGCGACCTTCGGATACGGGCTGACCTCCGACGTGATGCCCCGCCGCTGGACCTTGCGTGTCGGCAACGAGCCCGTGGGGCGCCTCGCCGGAACCCTTCTCTCCTACAACCGGCTTCGGGTTCACACCGACGTGGCGGTGCCGGTCCTGCCCTTGGCGTTGGCCTGGCATGTGCTTGCCCGGCCCTGGGAAGCGGCGGCCGCCCCCGGCTCCCTGGTGCCGCAGCAGCTCCCCATCACCGAACCTCGTGCCTGACGGCCCTCTCATCGAGGCCATGGATCTGGCCGAACTGGTGGGCGACCCTTCGGCACGGATCGCCGACACCCGCTGGTACCTCGACGAGCCGGATCGGGGCCGGGCCGACTACGAGGCCGGCCACCTCCCCGGTGCGATCCACGTCCACCTCGAGCACCACCTGAGCGCTTCGTCCGGCCCGGGAAGGCACCCCCTTCCGGCACCGGCGGCCTTCGCCTCCACGATGGCGTCGCTGGGATTCGGCGACGATCACCGCATCGTCGCCTACGACGACGGGGGCGGGGCGGTCGCCGCCCGGTTGTGGTGGATGCTCCGCTGGATCGGACATACTGAGGTGCAGGTGCTCAACGGAGGCCTGACTGCCTGGCTTGACGCTGGTCTTCCTCTCACGACCGACGTGCCCGGCCATCCCATGGCCGAGATGACGGTCGGTGAATCGCCGACCCGGACGATCGATCGCGACCGTCTCGCGACAAACCTCGGCTCCGTCGAGCTCTTCGACGCCAGGGCACCGGAGCGATACCGGGGTGAAGAGGAACCGGTCGATCCGGTCGCCGGGCACATCCCCACGGCCCACAGCCGCCCGTACGAGGAGAACCTGGGGCCGGACGAGCGCTTCCTGTCCCCCGAGGCGCTGGCGGCCCGCTTGGCGACCCCCGAGCCCCCCGTCCTCTACTGCGGGAGCGGCGTCACCGCCTGTCACAACGCCCTGGCCATGGCGGTGGCCGGCCTGCCCGAGCCGACGCTGTATCCGGGCTCGTGGAGCGACTGGTCGACGGCGGGGATGCCGGCCGCGGTCGGCTCCAACCCGGGATCGCCACCCGGCTAGAGGCCCAACCCCTGCTCGGCGGCATCGAGTCGCTGGCCGCCCTCGAGCACCGGAGCGAACAGGTCCCCATAGCGAGCGATCCGGTCGAACACCGTGGCGATGGTGAAGGCATCCGGGTCGACCTCACCCACCTCATCCCACAGCAGGGGCGCAGAGACGGGGGCACCGGGGAGGGGCCGGACCGAGTACACCGAGGCGATCGTCTTGCCGCCCACGTTCTGGTTGTGATCGAGGAAGACCTTGCCCCGCCGTTTGGGGATGTCCCACTCCATGGTGGCGATCTCGGGGGCGGCGGCCACGATCATCCTCCCCACCGCCTCCACGAACCGGCGGACCCGGGTGTATCCGGCGCCGGGTTCCAGAGGAACGTAGATGTGCAAGCCCGTGGCACCGGACGTCTTCGGGTACCCCTCGAGCCCGAGGCGTTCCAGCGCCACCCGGACCATCTCGGCGACGGCCGCCACGTCCTCCCAGCCGGCCCCCTCGGCCGGGTCGAGATCGAACACGGCAAAGTCAGGGAGATCGGCGGCGGTGACCCGGCTCAGCCAGGGATGGATCTCGATGGCTCCGAGGTTCACGATCCACAGCAGCGACTCGACGTCAGGAGCCGTGACGAAGCGGATTGAATCCCCCCGATGCTCCGACCACAGTGGCGCCGTGGGGAGCCAATCGGGTCGGTGGGCCGGTGCCTGCTTCTCGTAGAAGAAGTCGCCTTCGGCTCCGTCGGGGAACCGGGCCATCACGATCGCCCTGTCGGCGAGATGGGGAAGGAGCAGCGCAGAGATCGAGGTGTAGTACTGGAGCAGGTCGCCCTTGGTGTATCCGTCCCGAGGGAAGAAGACCTTGTCGAGGTTTCCGATTCGAAGCGGCCGGTCGAGGCCAACCGTCACGTGGGCGCTCCCGTCGGCGACAACCGACACTTCGTCGGGGAAGGCGACCTCACCCGACCCGAGCGAGCGGGTGCCTCCGACCGGCGCCGGTAGGCGGGTCTGCCGCAAGGCCGCCTCGGCCTCCTCCTGGATGAGCCGGTGACTGGCGATGTCGTGGGCCTCGGAGATGAGCACCAGTCGCATACCCGACTCGACGGCGGCCTCGATGAGCGGGCCCACCCTCAGGGTCCCTTCGCCGTAGGGGACGTGCTTGATCTCCCCTTTCCGCCCGAACCGGTTGTCGGTGAACTGACACTGCAACGGGTCGATCGCCCATCCCGAGAAGTGCTCTCGCAGGAACTGGATGACCGCTCCGAACGCATCCCGCGTCGTGAGGGCCCCGCCCGACATGGCATGCACGTGCGCCCAATCGACGACCGGGCGCACGAACGAGAACCGCTCGGCCAACAGAGCGATGTCGCCGAGCGTGCCGAACGATCGCTCGGTCCCGCTCGTCTCCAAGCCGAGGGTGACCCCGAGGTGGCGGACCTTGGGGGCGATCGACTCGAGCCCTTGGGCGGCAACATCGTGGAGTTCCTCGGCGGATCGCCCCGCCGCGTAGCCGGTGTGAGCCACTACGGTCCGAGCCCTCAGCAGTCGACCGAGCTTCATGGTGTGCTCCAGGGCGGCCCGAGTCCGCACCGCCTTCTCGGGCTCGTCACTCGTCAGAATGGCGAAATAAGGGGCGTGGATCGACAGGGTCAGGTCCCGTTCGGCGGCCAGGGCCCCAAACCGCTCGCAACGGGGTTCCTTCCAAGGGAACCCGTGCACGAACGCCAACTCGTAGGCTCGCCGTCCCTGCGCGACCAGGTCGTCGAGAAAGACCTCATCGTCGCCGTCTTCGGGAGGCAACCCGCTGATTCCGAACCGCAGCATGGCGAAAGAGTATGCGGTCTTCGGAGTCGGAGGTGGAGACGCGTCGCCGGAGCACGATTGCCCACGAGGGTCCCTCCGCACCGCGCCCGCCGACCTCTCCGCGAAATCCCGAGCTCTGTCGGTGTCAGGTCATGTATCCGGCCACGGCGGCAAAGTGGACGCTGCTGCCGGCCACCACCAAGACGTGGAACACCTCGTGCGACGAGAAGATCTGAGGCCACAGGCGGGGCCGTCCGATGACCATCAACACCATGCCGACGGTGTAGAAGACACCGCCGAGGGTGATGAGGAGGATGGCGGTCCACGGCAGCCGCGATGCCAGCGGCCACAGGAGGGCCAGGGCGAACCAGCCCTGGGTGGTCTGCAAGGCGATCGACAGCACCTGGGACGGTTGACGAATGGCAAACTGCTGGATCGCACCCCACAACACGATCCCCCACTGGACCCCGAGGGTGGCCCACCGCAGCCAGCCGTCGAGGACGATGAAGGCGATCGGCGTGTAGGTGCCGGCGACCAGCACATGAATCATCGTGTGGTCGAGGCGCTGCATCCGGCGTTTCCACATCGCCCGCCACGGCACCGAGTGATAGAGGGCGCTCACCGAGTAGAGCGCCACCAGGCTCAACCCGAAGGCCAGCAGCGAGAGACGCTGCCACGCGGTGTTCTCGACGGGGACCACTGTGAGCAGCACGGCCCCGACGACCGACAACACCGCAGCGGTTCCGTGCAGGAAGCCGCGCACCGGGTGATGCATCTTGCCGAGCCGGATCCGCTCGTGACCTTCGAGCTTCCAGGGGCGGTGCATTAGGCGAGGCTAGCCGGTGCCGACCGTTGCTCTCCACCCACGACCGAAGCCCGGAAGTAGATTGGCCCGTCATGGGAGAACCCCTGGTGACGCTCACCGACGTCCGGGCGGCGGCCGACCGCCTCCTCGGTGTCGCCCATCGCACCCCGGTGCTCACCAGCCGCGCCTTGGATCGGGAGACCGGCGGTGCGCTGTTCCTCAAGGCCGAGTGCTTCCAGCGCACCGGCTCGTTCAAGTTCCGGGGTGCCTTCAACGCCATCGCCTCGCTGTCGGACGACGAGCGGGAACGGGGAGTCGCCACCTACTCCTCGGGAAATCACGCCCAGGCGGTGGCCCTGGCCGCCGCGCTCCACGGCGTGCCCGCGGTGATCTTGATGCCGGAGGACGCACCGGAGCTGAAGATGAAGGCGACCCGGGGTTACGGCGCCGAGATCGTCACCTACGACCGCTACGCCGAGGAACGGACCGCCCTCGGGCAGGACCTCGCCGCCGAGCGCGGCATGACGCTCGTTCCACCGTTCAATCACTGGAACGTCATCGCCGGCCAGGGCACGGTGGCACTCGAACTCTTCGAGCAGGCGGGCCCCCTGGACCTCCTGGTCGTGTGCGTCGGTGGCGGCGGGCTGATCTCGGGTTGTGCCACCGTCGCCAAGGTCCAGGGACCACCGGTCACCGTGATCGGGGTGGAGCCGGAGGCGGGCGACGACGTCCGTCGATCGCTCCTCGAAGATCGCATCGTCACGATCCCCACTCCGCGCACCATCGCCGACGGCCAGCAGACCACCTCACCCGGTGAGCACACCTTCGCCGTGATCCGGGAGAGGGTCGATGATGTGGTTCTCGTGTCGGACGAAGAGATCCTCGACACGATGCGGTTCGTCTTCGAGCGTCTGAACGTGGTCCTCGAGCCAAGCGGCGCCAGTGGTCTGGCGGCGATCATGGCCGGCCGTATCGATGCAACGGGCATGCGGGTCGGCGTCACCCTGTCGGGAGGCAATATCGGGGTCGAGCGGTTCGTCGAGCTGGTCGGCGACCGCTAGGTGTCGCGTTTGGCGGCGAGGGGGAGGCTCAACTCGAAGACGGAGTGGCCGCGCCTTCGTTGGTAGGTGAGATCACCGCCCATCCGTTGCGCCAGTTCCCGCGAGATCGAGAGCCCGAGGCCGATGCTTCCCGGGGTCTGATTGCCGTTGTGGGCCCGGTGGTAGGGGTTGAAGATCAGATCGCGGTCCCCGGGCGGCACGCCCGAGCCATCATCGAGCACCCTCAAGCGGGCCAACCCGCTTCGCTCCTCGGCCTCGACTGCGATGTGGGGACCCCCATAGCGAATGGCGTTCGACAGGAGATTGCGAACGATCTGACGGACGCGCGCCGGATCGGCAACGGCCCTCACCGGCTCCTGAGTGAGGATCCGCACTCTTTCGCGATCGCCGGGGTTGAGCGTCTCGGTGACCTGGGCCGCCTGCGCCGCCAGGAACACCGGAACACTCGCCACACTGAGATTCTCGGATTCGGCTTGGGCCCGGGTGAGCAGATCCTCGACGATGTTGGTGAGGTCCCATCCCTCGGCGATGATCCGATCCACCATCGCTTTTCGCTCGTCCGGATCGACCCGGTCGTTGCCCAGGAGCTGGGCGTACCCGATGACGGCGGTCAACGGCGTCTTGAGCTCGTGGGAGACCGTGTTGATGAGGTGATCTTTGAGGGCCACCTGCCCTTCGGTGGTGCGCAGCCGTTGCAGTGTCGCCTCGTAGCGGGTGATCACCCGCTGAGACTCACGCCACCTTCGCCAAGAGAAGAAGCCCAACGCGGCGACGGCGCACACCGAGATCAGGGTGACCTCGTCGACCGCCCACTGCTCGTGGGATTGGTTCCAGCCCGCGAGCGCTTCGGGGAGATCGAGGGCGTGGACGACCCACGCCGACAGCCATACGAACAGCGCAACGGCGGCGAGGTCTCGCAGGGCGCTGGCGCTCGGCCGAGCTGCCGGTGGCGTCGAGACCGGCTCGGTTTTCGACCGCGACAACATCATTGCCATTGATGGAACATCGGCGCGTATCTCGAGCAGTTGAGGCGATTGCCCTTTCGAAGAAGGTCCGTCGTCGAGCGGCCGCGACCGACGGCGCCTGATCCCGGGCCCCCCAACCGGGTTCACTCGATGATGCCGGGGCGCTCCAACTCGGCGGCCAGCGCGACGACGTTGTCCCGATAGGAGTTGAGAGACGGATTGAACGGACCGCCACAGGTGATCAGGGTGAGCACCGCCGGACCGGCCCGGGTGAAGATCTGATCGGTGGGGAGGTCGGTCTTCCCGTAGGAGGTGAGCGAGACGGCCTGGAAGAGGCGAGAAGAGCCGTCCTCGAATTCGACGATGATGATCGCTCCCGGGGAGAGGTTCCGGAGTTCGAAGAAGACACCGCGACGGCCGCCCCAATCGACGTGGGCGGCGAGCACGGACGACCCGGTCTGCCCCGGGGCGGGTCCGTGTTCGTACCAGCCGACGACGCCGGCGCTGGCCGGGACTTCCATTTCGCCCCCCGCGTATCCGACGCC
Source organism: Acidimicrobiia bacterium (assembly GCA_041551965.1). Taxonomy (GTDB): domain Bacteria; phylum Actinomycetota; class Acidimicrobiia; order Spongiisociales; family UBA11373; genus JBFELU01. The sequence continues at coordinate 7,743 of JBFELU010000012.1, read as the reverse complement.
GTCGATCGGGGCATCCACGCCGATCGAGTCGATGATGAGGCGAACCGGGCGGGTTTCCGCGTCCCCCGTGAGCACGTCGTCGGCATCGCCGGATCGGATCGTGATCTCGCCGAAGACGGTCGTCGGGACGGAGTCCGGCACGGTGGGGTCCGAATCGCCATAGGAGGGCGGGACGGGATCGAGCGGAGCCGTGACCGGGCCGGGTCGAAACTCCCGGGGTGGGCTCGTGACGACCGATTCGCCGGCGTCGCCGTATCCCCAGGCGAGAAGGCCGAAGCCGGTGAGGCCGACGGCGAGACCGACGGCCGCCGTCACCGCGGCGAGGCGAAGCAGAAGGGGAAGCCGCCGTGGCGGCTTCCCCTTCGCATCACTCGAGGTGTGGTTCATCGGCTCCGACGTGCAACAACGGGGGTGACGACCACGGCCGCGACCATAGCGCTGAGGGCGAGGGCGATCCACACCCAGGCGCCGGGGCCATTGGTGCCGGCCAGATCACCGGAGCCCGTGTTGACGGCCTCGGGGGCCGAGTGCAGGCCGGCGATGTCCTGGATGACGAGACCGAAGGTGTCGTCGGCCAAGCTGCCGGTCGCGTAGACGATGCGGGCCGTGCCCTCCGGGAGCTCGACACCGGGCACCGAGAACACCGAACCAGCGACACCGGCACCGGCCGGGGCGATCTCCACGTCGTAGGTGCCGGCCGGGACGTCGACCTGGCCCTCCTGCGGGTTGCTCACGTTTGTGAACAGGGCCGTCCCGTCTGCCAGCAGGATGTCGACGGCGGGAGCCGCGGCGGTGTGCCTCACGACGAGGCGGGACTCGCCGGCGGCGATCGTCGAGGTGTCGTTGACGAAGATGTTGATGGTCGGGTTCCCCGACTCGTCCAGGTTGGCGATGATCGACGCGTTGAGGCCGTCGGTGACCGTGGCGGAGCCTTCCAGGACCGCCGCCGCGATGCCGGCGCCGGCCGGAGCGATGGCGAGCTCGTAGTCACCCGCGGGAAGACTCAGGGGTCCCGCGACGTCACCGGGCTCGAAACCTTCAATGGCCGCATCGCCGTTGACGAACACGTCGACGGTGAGGCCGGGAACGCCGTGAATGACGGTCACCTGGCCGCCGGCCTCCTGGGCCGCGGCCGCCGGGGCGACCGCCATGATCGCCACTGCGGCGATGGCAAAGATCAACTTACGCATTGCTTGCTCCCTCTCTCTGGGATATTTAGTACTAAATACCTTAGAGGAGGGTCGGCAACAATGCAAACCGATCTCTCGTGGCCGGCCGTTCCATTCGGGACAGGGTGGGGGAAGGGTCGGTTGCAGTCCCGATGGGGCAGCTCCGACGGGGTCGCGTTGAGGCGGCGGTAGCGGTGGGCCGGGTGGGAATCGAACCCACAACCTTCGGGTTAAAAGCCCGCTGCTCTGCCTGATTGAGCTACCGGCCCGCCGTGAAGGTACCAGGATCAGCGGTGGGCAGGCTCGAGTGCGGCCGTCCGCGTAGCCCGGCGCCGTTTTGCCCACGGCCGATAGCCGAAACGCCACTTCGCCACGTACCAGGCGTAGCGGGGGCGGGCGTACATGTGCCACTTGGTCGTGGCGGCGTTGGCCTCCCGAAAGCCCGTCACCTCGTCGTCGAGGGTGGGCCCGTGGGCCGCCTGCTGGCGAGGGTAGATCTCATCGACGACGTGCCGATAGACCTGGAGATCGTCTTCGTTGGCCCGCCGCAACAGTTCGAGCGACATCGGATCCTCGAGCAGACGGCGCTTGATGTCGTCGGCCGGAGCCGTCCACCGCTTGGCGTACCGCACGTCGCGCACCTCCAAGGCACGCCGCATCATCACCAACGACTCGTCGTAGCGTTCGATGAGACCCACGAACGAGAACCGCTTCTCGAGCAGCGCGATGGCCTCGTCGGCGGTGGCATTCGGGCCGGCGAGGTGCCGCGTGTGTCGGTTGGGTGACACCTCGTGGGTGATCCACTCTTCGAAGGGCAGATCCACGCCACCGACCTGAACGTCGTACTGGTAGTGAGAGGCGCACCGCACCACCGGATCTCGCAGAAAGGTGACGTACCGCAGGTTGGGCGCGACCGAGTCCAGGTCGCCGTAGACCTTGACGTCGTGGCCCATGATGCTGTGGAGACGCGGATACCAGGGTCGCATCTCCCGCAGTTGAGCGGCGTCGAAGAAGGGAGCGCCGGGGTTCGTCGAGACGACGCTGCAATGTCGGCCCCCGAACGAGCGCTTGAACACGCTCGACAGCGTGGTGCCACCGGTCTTGTGGACGTGCACGACTGCGATCCGAAGGTCCACGGTCCTCCCGTTGCGACATTCCCTGTATCGGAAGTCGGATCCCGGAGGTTGAGGCGGCGCCTATTCTGGCCCGGTCCCAACGAGGAGCCCCATGCGCCGAACGCTGCTGCTGAGCCTGGCCCTGGTGATCACCGCCTGCGGGGGCTCGTCCTCGGGCACCACCGACCTCATCATCCCGGGACCCGAGGGAGGCGCGGCCACGTTCTTCCTCACCGAAAGCGACAGCGGTGCGGTGCTGCGGGTACAGCCCGGGGACGAGATCGTCACCAGGTTCTCCGCCGACGGGCCGGCGTGGGAGATCGACGAGGCGCCCGATGCCGCGGTCGTGGCCGGCGGCGATTTCTTCTTCTTCGAGCCCTCGGAGGGCGGGGCATCGGCGGGATACCAGGAGTTCTCCTTCATCGCCGCCGGCGAGGGATCCACCACGATCACGCTCGTGTCGGGATCGGGGGAAACGCTGACCTTCACGGTCGAAGTCGGGTGATACCGAGCACAAACCGGGTCCACCGGTAACCTCCGCGGCGAGTGCTCCACATGTCTCTCCGATCGAGGCACGTTGCTGCCATCACCGCGTTGTTGCTTCTCGGCCTGCCCGCCGTGTCGAGCGCGGCGACCCCCACATGCTTCGGCGAAGCCGCCACGATCGTCGGCACCGGAGGAGCCGACATGCTGGAGGGCACATCGGGCAGGGACGTCATCGTGGGACGAGGCGGCGCCGACGTCATCGACGGCAAGGGCGGCGATGATCTCTTGTGCGGGAACGGAGGCCGCGACGTCATCCGGGGTGGCAACGGATCCGACCGGATTGCGGGAGGGGGCGGCGCCGACGAGATCTCCGGCGATGCCGGTGACGACCGGCTGTACGAGGTGACCGTCAAGGACACCATCACCGACGCCGGGTCGAGCCAGGCATCCGGCGACATTCTGCTCTACGAGCGCCTCACCCTCCAGCCCAAGAGATCGCTCACGACCTGGCTCAACCCGCACGCCGACTGGCAGGTGCCGATCCAGGGCCACGAGGGCCTGCTGATCATCGAGCCGCGTTCCGACGGCCTCCTCCTCGTCGAGCGCATCGACCCGGAGCGCTATCTGCTGGGCCTCGCCGAGATCCCCGCTTCGTGGCACACCCAGGCGCTCCGCGCCCAGGCGGTGGCGGCCCGTACCTACCTCGCCAACCTGGTCGCCAATCCCCGGTGGGGAGTGATGGCAACGTACGGGTTCGATATCTGCGACGGCCCGGGTTGCCAGGTCTACAAGGGAACGGCGCGGGGAGCCGGTACCGCATGGGAAGAGGCGGTCGGCGCCACTTCCGGCCAGATACTGTTGGCCGGAGGCACCCCGGCCGCCGCCCTCTATCACTCCACCTCGGGAGCAACGACCCGCTCGATCCAGGACGTCTGGACGAGCTCATCCCCGATCTCCTATCTGCAAGCGGTCGACGTCCCCGCACAGGACTCGCCCTACGCATCGTGGTCCTACAAGCTGCCGTTGGCCGACTTCCTCCACGTCCTGGAGCACGACGGCATCACGTTCCGGGGAAGGGTGACCTCGATCGAAACGGAGGTGACCGACCACGGTGACGGTCCGTACCTCGTCACGGTGACCACCCGGCAGGAGACCCGAACCATCACGATCAACCAGGTGCAGACCGCCCTCAACGGTCACGGCCTCGAGCACGGCTACCCCCAGATCCCCGACCTCCTCGTGGCCGTGGGACAGCCGGCCCCATCGCCCACGTTCAGCGTGCGTCTCAAGAACGGCAAAGTGCAGATTCAAGGCGAGGGGTGGGGGCATCAACTCGGACTCAGCCAGTACGGGGCCCTGGCAATGGCCGAGAGCGGAGCGTCGTTCCGCGAGATCCTGGAGCACTTCTACACCGGCCTCACCCCGGAGACCGATCCCGGCTTCCTCGAAGGCACCATCGACGTCGGGCTCGCCTGGGAACGGCCGGTGATCGAACTCGCCCCGCAAGGCAGGTTCGTCCTCAAGGGTTCGGCGGGCGTGGTGGCTCGCGGCCGGGAAGGCACGCTCACGATCACGCCATACGGGACCGATCTGCTGGCCCTCACGATCGAGTGAGAGGAACACACCGAAGTCGGCCCTGGGCTCTCACCTTCGGCGAGGCCCTGATCGACGAGTTTCCCGACCATCGGGTCGTTGCCGGAGCTCCCCTCCACGTCGCCGCCCACCTTGCGGCACTGGGATGGTCAGCATCACTCATCACCCGGGTCGGCGACGACGCCGACGGACATCGCATCATCGCCACCGTCGACGATCACGGCGTGGACACGTCGCTGATCGAGGTCGACCGGGAGCTCCCGACGGGTCGAACCACCATCGAGCTCACCGACGAGGGGCACGAGTTCACCGTCCACCGCCCGGTGGCGTGGGATGCCATCGCCGGGCCCGACCCGGCACCCGATCACGACGCCGTCGTCTTCGGCACCCTGCCGTGCCGTGATCCGAGGTCCCGGGCGGCACTGTCCCGCCTGCTCGACGCAGGTCGGTTCATCGTCGCCGACGCCAACCTCCGGCCCCCCGACGTCGACGACGCCGCCATCCGATTCATCGTCGAACGGGCCGATCTCCTCAAAGTCAACGAGGAGGAACTGGCGGCGATCGCGGCGTCGCTGAGCGTCGATCGTGAGGGGCTCCATGCTCTCGGGCCCCAATGGGTCTGCGTCACCCGCGGGCCCGACGGGGCCGACCTCAGCCATCGGGAGGGAGGCGTCTGGACGACCACCGGCCGGCAACAGACCGTGGTCGACACCGTCGGCGCCGGCGATGCGTTTTGCGCCGGCCTGGTGGATGGGCTCGTAGGCGGGAGAGATCCCCAAGTCGCGCTGGAGCAGGCCCGGGAGTTGGCCGAAGCCACCGTTCGGCACCGCGGCGGGCTCCCGGTTCGCTGAGTCAACAGGGACGGCGGAACCGGCCCACGAAATGGGTCGACGGGGGCGAGCCTCGTGTCTCGAATGACTCCACCACGAGCCCCGCCTGCGACAGCGGCTCCAGTTCCCGTTCCGATACCGCCCAGGGCGGGCCGACCGCCACCACTTCGTGCGGCCTCGCCAGCGCCGCCAGGAGCAGCGTTCCCCCCGGCGCAACCAGATCGGCGATGGCCTCCAGAGCTTCCGGTTGCAGGTTCGGCGGCAACGATTGGACGGTACGTACCTCGACCACCGCGTCGAAAGCGGCGTGCCACGATGCCGGCGAGTCGAAGAGATCGGCCACCCGGTAATCGACGATCGAGTCGGGGAAGCGGCGCCGGCACCAGGCCACGGCGCTCGGCGACACATCGAACGCCGTCGTCTCCCATCCGGCCGCGGCCAATGCCTCGGCGTCGTCTCCGAGCCCGCATCCCACCACCACCGCCCGGCCCCCGGGACCGCCCGCTGCGAATTCCACGACCTCCGGACACGGTTGCTCGGATGCCCACGGCACCGCTCGGGCATCGCCGTCGGCGACCGAATAGACGACTTCGAACCAGTCGGTCATGTCGCTCCGGGCGTCGGAGGAACCAGTCATGGCGGGCCAGCCTATAATCACGGCCGCTCTCACGGATCGATTGGGCGACGTGGATCACTATCCTCGTGGGGCTCACGCCCCCATCGTCCAGCGGTCTAGGACGCCGGCCTTTCAAGCCGGTAACACGGGTTCGAATCCCGTTGGGGGCACGGGGGCGTGGTGAAGCCTGGAGTTCACGCCGGCCTGTCAAGCCGGAGGTCGCGGGTTCAAATCCCGTCGTCCCCGCCAAAGGGCCTGTTCCGGTCCTTCCGGTCAGGTAGCTCAGTTGGAAGAGCGCCGGTCTGAAAAACCGGAGGTCGGCGGTTCGATCCCGCCCCTGACCACGACCCGAGAAATCTCGGATCCTCTTCACCCTCTCACAGGTCGAAGGTCAGATGGAACTCGCTCTCAGTGTTCTCGCAATCTTCATGCTGCGCGTCGTCGACGTGTCACTCGGCGTCATCCGCATCGTCACGGTGATGCGCGGCCGGATGTGGCTGGCCGGCCTGCTCGGCTTCTTTGAGTCCCTCATGTGGGTCACCGCCGCCTCGCTGGTGTTCGCCAACTTGGACGACCCGTTGCGGGTGGTGTTCTTCGCAGCAGGGTTCGGAACCGGCACCATCGTCGGTGGTTTCGTGGAGCGGTGGATGGCTCTGGGGAACGCGATCGTCCGGATCGTCGCTCCGGTCGACAGCCCCCAGGTCGCCCATGCGCTGCGCGCCTACGGGTTCCGGGTCACGGTGATCAACGCCGAGGGCATGCAGGGCGAGGTCCGGATCACCTTCCTCGTCGTCCGGCGGCGGCGCATCCGTGAAGTGATGAGAATCATCGGGATGGTCAACCCCGAGGCGATGGTGACCGTGGAACACACCACGTTGACCGATCTGCACCGGCGCGGGTCCGCCGCCGGGATGCGCAAGTAGCCGTTCAGAGACGGTCGCCGCGGGGGAGCAATTCGTTGAGCCGATCGATCTCGGCCCTGATTTCGGCCAATCGCTCCTCGGCGCCCTCACTCCCCAGCCCAACCCGGCGCCGAGTCCGACGCTCTTCATCGCGGAGCTCCCGAACCAACCCGATCAGCCGCTCGCGGCGCACCCACTTCTTGGCCCACCAGGCGGGGTCGTAGGCACCGTCGAGGTCGGGGATGGGCTTCCCCGCGCCGGGAAGATCGTCGAACGCGCCCTCGGCCATCGCCCCGAGGATGCGCCGTTCCACCAGGGATTCACGGAGCCGATCATCGTCGGGCGGCGGTCTACGAGGCATAGGCGAGGGACTGGGCATGAGCCCAGCGCGACGCCACGGCGGCGTAGTACTCGCCGGCCTTGTCGAAATCCTCGTCCTCGAGAGCATCGAGGCTCCCCGCCACCTCGGCGGCCGACTCGTCGAGTACCAGATCGCCGTCGACGAACAGCGCCGCCACCGAGCCGTAATCCAACTCCACGAGGCCGCTGTTGGGGAAGCCGTCGAGCCAGCCCGCCAGCGAGCGCACCGGCTCGACGACCACCTCGTCGAACCCGGCTTCGCCCAAGATCCGGACGGCACGGGCCAACCGGGCCACCGCATCCGGCAACGGCGTCCGGTATCTGATCGTCAAACCGCCCCCAGATTCGAGGAGTTCCCGTTCCGCCGGATCGAAGGCGGCAAACCACCGGAGGGGAACGTGCCACCCTGAGGTGAGGATGTACGAACGGACCCCGGGCCGGCCGCGATGCATGCGGGTGAGCTCCTCGGCCGCCGAGTCGGCGATGCGATCGGGCACCAGCATCGCCGCCGAAGAACCCGAATAGGAGTTCCGGAAGGCGATGAGACCCTCGAGCATCCGCAACCAGGGGTGTCGGGGGCACACGAACCGCCGGCCCTGCCAGTCGATCCTGAACGCGTCATCGCGGGTCGACTCGTACCAGACTCCGTACTCGCCGCGATGGAGCACCCTG
>JBFELU010000011.1:0-54234 GCA_041551965.1 Acidimicrobiia bacterium | reverse complement strand
GGTGAACCCGCTGCCGCCTCCTGGTTCGCGTTATCGATTATCCGTTCTCTACCACTCGCACTCGGTGCCTGAACAGTCGGCTTCCACGGCGATCAGGTCGATCACCTCCAGCGCGCGCGCCGGATCGATGATGACGGCGTCGCCGTACGAACCGTCTGCGTTCAAGGGTGAGTAGGCCTGAGTGAGGTCGTTGACGCCGCCCGGCGTGTACGAACCGGAGCCGGTGACACCCTCGTAGTCGATGTCGTTGCCAGCGCGGATCTCCGCCAGGCAGTCGGCGTACGTATAGCACACCGTCCCCGGCGCATCACCGACGGCGAACATGGCCGGCGCCCACGCACTCGCGGCATACGAATCCGCGTACTCGACGGCCAGGGCCGTCTGCACCAGCAGGTCGTAGGTCGTGTAGTGGTAGTTCCCCGTCGCATCGCCGAAGTCCGTCCCGGAGCCGTAGCCCTCGGTGCCGTCCCACAGCGGCTGGAAGAACGCCCAGGCATCGTTGTCGAAGCGGCCGGTGAAGGCACCGTAGCCGATGCTCGCCTGCTCGGCGATGGCCGTCTCGCTCAGCCCGGCGTAGAACTCGGGCTGCACCCAGCCGGTCTCACCGATCCAGTGCGTCGAAAACCCGGCTTCGGTGACGTCGTTGAACAACGACGCCGACTCCACCGAACCTGCCTGAATGATCACGGCATCCGGTGCCAGATCGGCGATCCGCTCCGCCTCGGCCCGGTAAGAGGCCTGCTCCGCCGGAACATCGATCCGTGCCAGGATCTCTATTCCAACCGCGTCGGCGGTCTTCTCGGCAGCGCTGGCGGCCAGCTGGAAGCCCTCCACCTGGGTGGCGAAGATGACGATCGACGTGGCGCCGATGTCCTCCGCGTAGAGCACACCGGTCATGCCCAGCGCCTCATCGAGGCCCTGCGCCCGGAAGATCGGCTCAGTGCCGACACCACCGAGATTGCCGGGAATGGTGCCGCCGTGGACGGTCGGCATCAGCGGAGAGTCGTTCTCCGCGAGCCACTCCTGCAGCCAGGTGCGGTACGGCCGATAGCCGTGTGCGGCGCTGACGAGGATCTCGGCTCCGTGCTGCTCCAAGCAGGTACGGGCCGCCTGGCCCTCACCAACGGTCCCGATGTCCTCGGGGATCAACTCCCAAGTCCTGCCGAGCGGCGGGTCGAGGTTGATCACCTCCTCGATCGGGAACCTGACGTCCGCAGTCAGCGACGGGCCGTACGGAGCGAACTCGCCTGTGTAGTAGGCCAGCTCGCAGACGATCACGTTCTCGGCCATCGCGACCGTCGTCTCAGGCGCAGCCGTCGTCTCAGGCGCAGCCGTCGTCTCAGGCGCAGCCGTCGTGTCGGCGGCGTCGTCGTCATCACCGCATGCGGCGGCGATCAGGGAGAGCACCAGCAGCAGTGCCAGTACCTTCCCCAGCTTTCTCAATCGCATACTGTCATTTCCTCCCGTGTGTCGCTTGCTTATGGAGGCGTTCAGATCCGGTAACCCTCCTTGAGTTGCTCGGTGGTCAGCTTGTCGGCTCCCTCGATGAGGAAGGCCTCCCCCAGGCTCAGCACCATCACCCGATCGGCCACTTCGAGCGCCTTGGTGGCGTTCTGCTCGGCCAGGACGATGCCGACGCCCCTGGTCTCGTGGATCTCGGTGATCTTCTCGAAGAACATGTCGACGTAGAGCGGTGAGAGGCCGGCGGTCGGCTCATCGAGGAGAAGCAGCTTCGGATCCTGCATCAACGCCCTTCCACAAGCCAACATACGCGACTCACCGCCGCTAAGCGTCCCTGCCTGCTGGCTCTGGAGCGCTTCTAGATCGGGGAAGAGGGCGAAGACCTCGCCCATCCTCTCCTCGGCGGAACGCTCACCGATCATCCCCCCCACCATGAGGTTCTCGAGCACGCTGAGCTCGGGAAAGGTGCCCCTCTCCTGAGGCACGTATCCGATCCCGCGAGCGGCGGTCTCAAAGGGTGGCAGCGTCGAGACGTCCTCGCCTCGGAAGCGGAAGCGGCCGCCCATCAGGGGAATGAGCCGGGCCAGCGTGGCCAACAGGGTGGTCTTGCCGGCGCCGTTGGCGCCCAACACCGCAAAGACCTCGTGGCCCACTTCGAAGTCGAGGCCCTTGATCACGGTCACCCCGTGATAGCCGCTGCGGATGCCCTCGACTTGAAGGATAGGCGCGTCAGACATGACCCTCTCCCAGGTACTTCTCAACCACGGTGTGATGCTCCCTGATGGTCTGAGGATCGCCCCGCAGGATCACGTCGCCCTCGGCCATGAAGTGGACCTCGTCGCTGAGATCCCAGATGACGTTGAGGTCATGCTCGACTATCACCACCGCGGTCCCCTCCGCGGCCAGCCGGCGGATGACCTCCATCACCTTCTCCGTCAGCTCGTCGGGCAGCCCGGCGGTGGGCTCGTCCAGCAGCAGAAACCGGGGCTCGAGCAGCAAGCAGCGGATGATGTCGAGCAACTTCTTCTCCCCGGCCGATTGGGCGAATCCCATCGGTTCGGTGAAGCCAAAGAACTCCAGATATTCCCTGGCCTCGTCCCCGCGATCACCAAAGAGCTCCTTCTCTCTGAAGATCCGCTGCGGCTGCTCGTCCCGGGCCCGGGCCAGCGAGAGGAGGAGCGAGTCCCAGATGGTGAGCTTCTCGAAGTCCATGATGACCTGGTTGCTCTTCACGACCCCGAGCCCGGCCATCCGGTGCGTCGGCAGGGAGGACAGCACCGTCTCGTTGCCGTTGTCGAGCAAGGTCACCGTGCCGCTGTCCAGCTTGGTCGAGTGCATGATCATCCGCATCAGCGTGGTCTTGCCGGCGCCGTTGGGCCCGATGAGACCCTCGATCGGCCGGTCCCCGAGGAGCAGCTCATCGATGTCGACGACGACCCGGCCGGAGAAGCTCTTCACCGCCCCTTCGACCTTGATCTGAGGGCGCGACGCCTGAGTCTTGGTGACGTCACTCACCGTGCATCCTCCGCACCAGCTTGTCGCGCCGCATGTCACCCAGAATGCCAAACGGCCGGATCAACAAGACGATGATGAGGGTCGCCCCGAACACCATCTCCCGCAACACCGGGATGGCCTGGGTGTACCACGACCGTGGGAACGGAAGGTAGGACTGCACCACGATGTCGAAGAACCCCACGGTGAGCACCACGCCGACGACCGCTCCCCACACGCGCACGGTGCCGCCGAGCACCAGGCCCACCATGGCGGCCAGCGTGACGTTGACCGTGATGCCCTCGGGGATGAGCAAGTGGACCATCACGGCCCACATGATGCCGAGCAGCCCCATGCCGGCGGAGCCGACGGCGAACAGCCACAGCTTGGTCTGAAAGGCGGGCTTCCCCAGGCTGCGAGCCAGCGCCTCGTTGTCACCCACCGCGATGAGCAGCCGCCCGTACGGCGAGCGATGCACCCGCCACACGTAGAAGAGGATCGCGCCTACGAGGACGCTGAGGATCACAAACCACAGCGTTTCGTTGGCCTTCACCTGACCGATGTCGAAGGGGAAGTCGAGCCCGCCCATCCCGAGCGCCCCGCCGGTGAGGCCCTGCTCGGTGGTCGCCAGGATCAACACGGCGGTGGCGAAGCCGAGGGTGCCCACCAGCACCCCTTCGATGTTGAGGTCGGCGATGAGCCACCCGACCAACAGCCCGGCCAATCCGGCGACGACCGTCCCGAAAACCATCGAGATCAGGAACGGCCAGGGTTCTCCGAACGGCCAATCCACCTTGCTGAACAACACGGCGAAGGCGTAGCCCCCCAGGGCCCAGAAACCGACGATGCCGAAGTTGGCGATGCGGGCCAAACCGAGCTGGAGGTGGAGCAGAAGGCCGAGGCCGATGTACATCACAACGGTGAACAACCCGAAGAGCAGGAAAGCGTCGAGCCAGTCGAGGTTCATCAGACCTTCTCCGTTTCGACGGCCCGCCTGCCGCGCACCTTGAGGATGATCACGAAGGCGGTGATGAGAATCAGCTGGGCATACAGCACCTGACCCAGTTGGAGCGTCATGCCGGCGAGGGCGATCCCGGCGGCGGCCCCGGCGATGATCACCCCACCGATGTTCTTGGCTCCCCCGACCATCACCACCAGGAAGATGAAGAGGAACTGCCGCCACCCGAGCAGCGGTGCCACATTGGAATTGACGCCGAGGAACGCCCCGGCGAGCCCACCGGCGGCCCCGGCGATGAACCAGATCAGCACGGTGACGAACAACGGTCGGATCCCGCTGGCCTGAGCCAAGTCCTCGTCGCCGGCCAGTGCCCGAATCTGCAGGCCCAGCCCGGACTTCTGGATGAACCAGTAGAGGCCCAGAGCGAGGGCAATCACGCTGCCCAGCGCCAGCAACCGGAAGGTCGACACCCCGACGTTGAGCGTGTACCAGCCGCGCACGGTGCCCGAGCTGACGTCGAAGAAGCGCACCGGGTACCCGAAGATGAACTGCAGACCGTGCCGCAGGAATATGGAGAGTCCGAAGGAGATGATGATCATCTCGAGCATGCCGACGTTGCGCTGCTTGGCGGGACGGAAAACGGCCAAGTAGGTGCCGACGCTGATCACACCGGCGGCGATCCCCGCCGGCAGCACCACGGCATAGAAGTTCAGACCCGACGTGGTGTTGATCCACATCCCGATATAGGCGCCGAGGGTGATGGTCTCGGAGTACGCCACGTTGATCAGCCCGGAGACGCGGTAGATGAGGGCAAAGCCCATGGCGGCCAGGATCAGAGGGGCGTATTGGGTGAGCCCAATAACGATCGAATCGGTGATGAGATCCATCAGAGACCGCTCCTCGAGATCACGGTGCCCACCCTCGAGGAAGACGCCGATGGAGCGGTCGGCCACCCGACCCGTGCCGCATCAGCAGGGGTTCCGACCACCCAGTCAGCCCGTGACCGCGCTTCATCGATAATCGATAGTACGTTGCCGGGTCGGAACCCGTCAATCCACACCCCGGGAGTCCCCCTCATACTCTGAGTCACTCGGGCCTCCTCCCGCGCCGTGCCGGTGATGGGGGGCACCGTACCGATGGCGGTGGGTGTTCCGACAGGGCCCTCCGGCCCTGTCGGGAGGGCCTCCCAGCCCGGCGGCATTGTCGGGCGTTGTACTGTCCGCCCATGCATCGGGTCCTCCAGCACTTTCCCCGCCCCCGGCTCGAGGACGTGGCCGGGGTGGTGCGGAGCGAGATCCAACGACCCGAGGTCGCCGCCACCGTCCCCCCGGGAAGCCGGATCGCCGTCGCGGTGGGGAGCCGGGGCATCGCCGGGCTGCCGACGCTCGTCGCCGCCACCGTCGAGGGTTTGCGTGACCTGAACGCCGACGTGTTCATCGTGCCCGCCATGGGATCCCACGGCGGGGCCACGGCCGAGGGACAGCAGGCGGTCCTGGCCCACCTCGGGGTGACCGAGGAGTCCGTCGGTGCCCCGATCCGCAGCAGCATGGACGTGGTGGAGATCGGAACGGTTGCCTCGCCTCACGGTCACGAGGTCGCCCTCTTCTTCGATTCGGCCGCCTGGAGCCGGGCCGATCTCGTCGTGCCGGTGAATCGCATCAAGCCTCATACCGGGTTCCGCGGGCCGATCGAGAGCGGGCTGTGCAAGATGCTGGCGATCGGTCTCGGAAAGCACGCCGGAGCGCGCCGCCTCCACCACGAGGGATACGGCGCGTTCGACCGGCTCATCTTCGAGGCCGGGCGGGCCATCCTCGCCACCGGCCGGGTTGCCTTCGGTCTCGGCATCGTCGAGAACGCATTCGAGGAGACTGCGATCGTCGAGGCAATTCCCGCCGACCGTGTCCTGGATCGGGAGCAGCGACTCCTCGAGGAGGCCCGCCGCCTCATGCCCCGGCTCCACATGCCTGAAGTCGACGTGCTGGTCGTCGAAAGATTCGGCAAGAACATCAGCGGCATCGGGATGGACGCCAACATCACGGGACGCGGTGAGCTCGGCGTGGCTCTTCCCGAATTCGACGGGCCGCCCATCGCCCGGATCGTGGTGCTGGGCCTCACGCCGGAGACCGGGGGCAACGCCCACGGGATCGGGCTGGCCGATCTGACCACACAACGCACCTTCGACCAGATCGACCGCGAAGCGACCTGGGTGAACTCGGTCACCGCCGGATCGCTGGCATGCGGCCGCATCCCCATCGCCCTTCCCACCGACGAGGAGGCCATCGATGCCGCGACCCGATCCGTTCCCGGGGTGCGGCCGGAGGACGCCCGGGTGGTCCGGATTCGCGACACGCTCAGCCTGAGCGAGATCGCCGTCTCCGATACCCTCCTCGAGGCGTGCCGGACCACCCCCGGTTGCGAGCCGGTCGGGCCCTGGGACGGAACGTGGGGCTACCAGGATCCCGAGGGAGCAACCGGGTGACCGAATCGCTGATCAGCCGGAGCCGAGATCTGTTCCTCCGTGAGGAGAACACCTACGGATGCGCCGAGACGGTGCTCGTGGCGCTCCAGGAGCACTTCAGTCTGTCCCACCCCACCGACTCGTCGCCGGCGATGGCTCTCAACGGGGGGGTCGCCTACTCCGGAGGCGCCTGCGGGGCGATCACCGGAGCGGCGCTGGCGGTCGGCCGCCTCGCCGAGCGGCACCTCGACGACCACCGGGAAGCGAAGCGGATCGCCCGGACATTCATCCAGCGGCTCATCGAGGACTTTCGAACGGAGTTCGGCGCCCTCGACTGCCGTGACCTCACCGGCTACGACATGCTCACCGATCACGAAGCCTTCATCGAGAGCGGGGTCTGGCGCGAGGGCTGCATGCGTCAGATCGAGTTTGCGGTGAGGAGGCTGGCCCCGCTCGCCGATCGGTGGGAGGCCGAACTCGAGGCGCTCTCGTAGGGTCCGATCGGCCGCACCCCCATCGGTGGCACGGGCTCCGCCCAAAGCCCCGAAACACCGTGCGCCGCAACGCCCGGCCCCGGTTGACGGCCCCCGGCGCCGGGGCGTATCGTTCGGATAGTCGATAATCGATGATTTCCGACACCACAAAGGGGAGGCGCATGGTCAAGGCAGTTCGACGCGACGAAGTCGAGGTCCACCACCTCCCGGGACGGGACTGGTACCTCTACATCGGTCCCGAGAACACCCCGGCTCAGAACCTGACGATTGGATTCTCGACGTTCCCCGAGGGCTCTGCTCCCCCGGGCCACGTCCACCCCACCCAGGAGGAATGCATCTACATCATCTCCGGTCACGGCGAGCTCGTCACGCCCGACGGCACCGTGGCCCTGGAACCGGGGACCGCGGTCTACATCCCCGTCGGACTGCACCATGCCACGGTGTCCCACGGGCCCGGCCCCCTCGAGATGGTGACGTCGTTCTCCCCTCCCGTGGTGCCCGGATCGTACGAACAAGACAACGACGACTGACCACGAGGAGGTCGCAGTGAGCAAGGACACGAGCCTCGCCGGCCCCGATGTGGCCGAGCTGGAGGATCTCGCCCGCCGGGCGCGGGCCCTCATCGTGCAAACGATCGCCGAGGCACACGGCGGGCACCTCGGTGGTCCCCTGTCGGCCACCGACATGCTGGTCGCCCTCTATTTCCGGATCCTCGACATCCGCCCGGAGGAACCCGACTGGCCCGATCGGGACCGTTTCGTGCTCTCGAAGGGGCACTCCTCGATCGCGCTCTACACGGTGCTGGCGATGCGGGGCTACTTCCCGATCGAAGAGCTGGCCACCTTCGACGCGATCGACTCCCGCCTCCAGGGCCATCCCGACATGGCGGGAACCCCCGGGATCGACATGTCCTCCGGTTCCCTCGGCCTCGGCTTCTCCGGGGCGTTGGGGATCGCCCTCGGGGCCCGGGCCGCCGGCAAGGGCTTCACCACCTATGTCATGTTGGGTGACGGTGAGTGCAACGAAGGCATCGTCTGGGAAGGAGCCCACGTCGCCGAGCGGTACGGCATCGACAATCTGGTGGCCATCGTCGACCACAACAAGCTGCAGCAGTTCGGATGGCACGGCGACTCCGTCGACCACCGACTGCCCCCCTACACCGGGAGCCAGCTCGTCGACCGGTGGTCGGCCTTCGGGTGGACGGTGTTCGAGATGGACGGCCACGATATGAGCGAAGTGCTGGAGACGATCGAGCGAGCCCGAGACCACACCGGAGGTCCGGCGGCGATCATCGCCCACACGATCAAGGGCAAGGGCGTCTCCTTCATGGAGAACGACTACACGTGGCACAGCCGGGTACCCACCGACGAGGAGCTGGCCACGGCCCTGGCGGAGCTCGGAGAAGATGGAGGTGCGGCATGACGCTCCCCAAAGGCAAGGCACTCCGGGTGGCATTCGGCGAGACCGTCGCCGAACTCGGCGAGACCGACCCGCGCATCGTGGTCCTCGACGGGGACCTCGGCAGCTCCACGAGGGCCGATATCTTCGAGGCGGCCCACCCCGACCGCTTCTTCCAGATGGGCATCGCGGAACAGAACCTGCTCGGGGTGGCGGCGGGAATGGCCACCGTCGGGTTCATCCCGTTCGTCTCGACGTTCGCCTGCTTTGCGGTGGCCCGGGCACTCGACTCGATACGGGTGCTGATCGCCCAGCCCAAGCTGAACGTCAAGATCACCGGCGGCTATGCGGGATTGCTGGCGGGCATGACCGGGAAGACCCACCTTATGTTCGACGACGTCGCCGTCATGCGGGCGATGGCGAACATGGTGGTCGTCGCCCCCGCCGACGAGGTCGAGACGCGGCAGGCGATCGCCTCGATCGTCGAATACGACGGGCCGGTCTATCTCCGCCTCACGCGCCCCGACACACCGATCCTGTTCGACGACTCCTACCGGTTCGAACTGGGCAATGCCACGGTCGTTCGGGAAGGCAACGACGTGACCGTGTTCTCGTCGGGAGTGCAGACGACCCGGGTCTTCGAAGCCGCCGAACAGCTGGCCGCCGAGGGCATCGACGTCCATCTGGTGCACGTCCCCACCATCAAGCCCCTCGACACCGATGGGATCGTGGCGGCCGCCCGCAAGACCGGCTTCGTGATCACGTCGGAAGAGCACACGATCATCGGAGGATTGGGCGGGGCAATCGCGGAAACCCTCTCCGAGCACCATCCGGTTCCCGTCAAGCGCATCGGGCTCGCCGACACGTTCGGGGAATCGGGACCCAACGATGCCCTCCTGGAGAAGTACGGGATCTCGGTGGACAAGACCGCGGCGAACATCCGGCGCCTCGTCGGGGAGGCCCGCGGAAAGGACGCACCATGAGCCAGGTTGACATGTTCAAGCTCGACGGAAGGGTGGCGATCATCCCCGGCGGCAGCGGGGCGATCGGCGCCGCCATCGCCGGAGGCCTCTGTCAGGCGGGCGCCGAGTTGGCCATCGTCGACCGCGACGGCGACGGCCTCGCCGAGACCTGCGCCCGCATGCGTGAGTCCGGCTCGAACCCATTGGCGATCGCCGCCGATTGCACGGTGAAGGAAGACGCCGATCGGGCGGTGGCCGAGACGCTCGACCACTTCGGCCGGGTCGACATCATCGTCAACGCCATCGGGGGCGGAGCCGGCAAGGTCCTCTTCGACGCCCAGGAGTACCCCGAGAAGGAATGGGACTGGATCATGGATCTCAACCTGACGGCGGTCCTCCTACCCACGCAGGCGGCGGTGCGGGCCATGATCGAGGGGGGCCGCGGCGGCCGGGTGGTGAACATCTCGTCGGTGAGGGGGCAACTCGGCATCAACGCCGGGTACTCCGCCTACGTCGCCGCCAAGGGCGCCATCAACTCTCTCACCAGACAGTGGGCGACGGAGTGGGCCAAGCACGGGATCACCGTCAACGCCATCTCGCCCACCTTCGTGGACACTCCCCAGGTGGCCATGCTGCTCGACGATCCCGACTTCAAGGCCGGTGTGGTGAGCCGGATCCCGATCGGCCGGGTGGGCGAGACCTCCGACCTCGTCGGGCCCGTGATCATGTTCTGCTCCGATGCCGCCTCGTTCGTCACCGGGCAGATCCTCGGAATCGACGGCGGGCTCACCGCGACGCAGTAGCAACGAACGACGACGACAAGGACGGCAACGATGCAGAAGGTCACCGACAATGTGTTCACCGACACGACGATTCGGGGGTGCAACCCGAGTTTCGTCGTCACCTCGGACGGCGTCGTCGTCATCGACACGCCCCAGCTGCCGACGCGCGCCGTGGCGATGCGCAAGGAAGCGGAGGAACACGGCCCGATCCGCTACCTGATCAACACGGAGCACCACGTCGATCACATCTTCGGCAACTACTACTTCAAGGGTGACTTCCCGGTGATCGCCCACCAGGGCGTCGACGACAACTTCATGGTGGTCGGCGCCGATCTCGATCCCTTCGAGTACGCCAAGGAGGCCATCCCCACCGATGATCCCGAAGGCGCGGCGATCTTTCCGGAGCGCGACGTCTACGAGCAGGACATGAACCGGCCCGAGATCGTCTTCACCGGCGACGTCGAGCTGCGCGTCGGTGACACCGTGTTCCAACTCCTCCACACACCCGGCCACACTCCGGGGCAGGTCGCCGTGTACGTGCCCGACAAGAAGGTGGTGATGACCGGCGACACGATCTTCAGCGAATGCCAGACATGGTTGATGACC
Source organism: Acidimicrobiia bacterium (assembly GCA_041551965.1). Lineage (GTDB taxonomy): Bacteria > Actinomycetota > Acidimicrobiia > Spongiisociales > UBA11373 > JBFELU01. The sequence goes on along the minus strand of JBFELU010000011.1, from coordinate 43,624 downwards.
TCCGACGTCGACGGATGGCTGACTGCGCTGGAGCGCATCCGCACCCTCGACATCGACTACATCCTCCCCGGGCACGGCCCGGTCCAACCCAAGGATTACCTCGACACCCAGCGCAGCAACCTCCTGGATTGGGTCAGCGCGGTTGCCGCCGCCGTCGCCAAGGGCTGGAGCCGGGACGTGACCATCGAGCGGGTCAACTTCCAGGATCGCTACCCGGTCGACATCGGTCAGGAGTACATGATGGATCACATCATGAGCCTCAACGCGGCATCGCTGTGGGACAAGATGACCGCGGCCGGGTGAGCGGCGGCGCCATCTCCGGATCAGACGCCCTCGAACCTGCCGACCGGATCCGATGGTCGGTGGCGGTGGCCGCGGTCGCCATCGCCGGAGTCGCCGTCCTCCCTCGCTTCATGACCGGCGCGCTCGCCGTGCAGATCACCGAGGATCTGGGGTTCGATCTCGCCGAACTGGGAGCACTGTTCGGCATCTACTTCGGGGTCTCCGCACTCGGATCGGCCCCCCTCGGCCGCGTGGCCGAGTGGCGCGGTTGGTCGGAGGTGCTGCGGGCGGCGGCCCTCGGCAGTGCCATCACTCTGCTCGCGATCGCCCTCATCGCCCGCGAGGCCTGGGTCATCGGGCTCCTCTTCGTCTTGGGTGGCCTGACGGCCACGGCCTCCAAGTCCTCGGCCAATCTGGCCCTCGCCCGCTCGGTGCCTCCTCGCAACTACGGATTCCTGTTCGGGGTCCAGCACGTCGCCGTCCCCGGAGCGACCATGCTGGGCGGCCTCGCCGTACCGGCCTTCGGGCTCACCGTCGGATGGCGCTGGGCCTTCGTGACGGCCGCTGTGCTCGCCGTCGCGGCGGCCGTCGCCGTGCCGTCCGAACGCCGAGCCTCGCAAGGGCCGGCGCGTCCCTCGGCTCGACCGGCGCGAGTGCGAACACCAATGCGGACCCTGGCCCTCCTCGCCCTCGCCGCCGCACTCGGGATCGGAGCCGTGGACTCCCTCGCCTCCTTCGTGGTGGTCTACGCCGTCGACGTCGGCTTCGCCGAGGGAACGGCCGGTCTGCTGCTTGCGCTGGGGAGCTCCGCCGGCATCGTGACCCGGCTCATCGCCGGCTGGCTCATCGACCGGCGGCAGCATGCCGGCCTCCTCGGGATCGCCGCTCTGCTGGCGGCGGGCGCGCTGGGCCTCGTCGTGGTGGCGACCGGCGGGCGAAGCTGGGTGGTGGCCGGAAGCCTCGTCGGTTTCATCGGCGGATGGGGGTGGTCTGGGCTCCTCACTTTTGCGGTGGTGAGCGCCAATCCGGAGGCCCCGGCCACCGCCACCGGCATCGCCCACACCGGGACCTACGTGGGGGCCGCAGCCGGGCCGGTCCTCTTCGGTCTGCTCGCCGAGCACGTCTCCTACGAAGCCGCCTGGTGGAGCACGGCGGGGGCGTTGGCCGCGGCGACGGCCATCATGGTGTGGGTGTGGATCACCGATCGCGACGCGGGCATGGCCGTGGCGTCCGGCACGCGAGCATGAGCGACTCCCATCTCCATCTGTACCCTCATCGGCGGGACCGCTCGGTGCCCGTCCCACCGGAGGTCTACCCGCTCGAACACATCGAACGGTTCGTGGAGACGGCGGCCGAGATCGGCGTCGCCGAACTGGCTTTCACCGAGCACCTCTACCGCTGCGTCGAGTCCACCGAGCTCCTGGGACCGTTCTGGGAGAAGGCCGACGACCCGGAGGTCGCCTTCCACACCGAGGACGACGTCCGTGCCGACCGCACCATGTCCCTGGAGCGCTACGTCGAGTCGATCCTGGGCGCCAAGGACGCCGGCCTCCCGGTCTTGCTCGGGTTGGAGGTGGACTTCTTCCCGGAGTCCATCGAGGCTGTCCTCGAGCTCATCGAGCCCTATCCCTGGGACGTGCTGATCGGCTCGATCCATTGGATCGACGGATGGTGGTTCGATCGCACCCACTCGATCACAGAATGGGAACGGCGGGGACACCGCAGGGTCTACGAACAGTTCTTTGCTCTCGAGACCGAACTGGCGGCCTCGGGCACCGTCGACATCCTGGCCCATGTGGACCGGGTCAAGTACCTGGGCCACCGGCTCGATCCCGAGCCCATCGACCTCTATGCCGAGTTCGTCGCCGCGGCGAAGGCGAGCGGCGTCGCCGTCGAGCTCAACAGCGGTGGGCTCCGGCACCCCGTCGAAGAGATCTACCCCGGCCCGACGCTGGTGAGGATGTTCCGGGAGGCGGGTCTGGACATCACCTTTGCCAGCGACGGCCACGTTCCCGAGCAGGCGGGTTGGGGCCATGCCGAGCTGCGTCGCGCCGCGCTCGAGGCCGGGTACACCCACACGGCGCGTTTCGAGGCTCGGCAGCGTTCCCTCATTCCCATCACCTAGCTCACCCAGGAGGTCACATGCGAGCGTCCTTCAAGACCCGGGCCCAGAACAGCGAGTGGGGGCCGATCCTCGACTTCTGGAGGGAGGGCGATCGGATCCCCCTCTACGACGCCGGATGGACCTACGACCACTTCCTGCCGATCGTGGGAGGCGGCAAGCCCGGGCTGATGGGCAGCGGGGTGGGGCCGGTCTTCGAGGGCTGGACGATGCTGGCCGCGTTGAGCGGCATGGTGACCCGGGTCCGGCTCGGGATCCTCGTCACCGGCAACACCTACCGCCACCCGGCGGTGCTGGCCAACATGGCCGCCACCGTCGACGTGATCTCGGGTGGCCGCCTGGAGATCGGGCTGGGGACCGGGTGGGCCGAGGAAGAGCACGTGGCCTACGACATCCCGCTCCCCTCGTGGACGGAACGCTTCGACCGGCTCTCCGAGACCTGCGAGATCGTGGACTCGCTGCTCACCAGGGAGATCACCGACTTCGACGGCCCGTTTCACCGTTTGCGCGATGCCCGATGCGAGCCCAAGCCGATCCAGAAGCCCCGGCCGCCGATCGTGATCGGCGGCGTCGGGGAGAAACGGACGTTGCGGATCGCGGCTCGCTGGGCCGATCAGTGGAATCTCCCCGGGGGCGAGCCGGAGGTGCTGGCCCACAAGCTCGATGTCCTTCACCGCCACTGCGCCGACGTGGGGCGGGACCCCGCGGAGATCGAGGTCTCCGTCAAGGTGAAGGCCGACGGCGATCCGGGGGAGTTCGCCGAACTGGCCGCCCGATACCGCGAGGCCGGGGCGGAGCACATCATCGCCCAGTTCTCGGCACCCTTCGAGCCCGCCAAGCTGGGGGCTCTGGCCGAGCAGCTCCAGCCGGTGATCGCCTAGGCGTAGGTGGTCAGGAAGTCGAGGAGAGCTCCGGTGAGCTCGGCTTCGTTCTCTTCGAACATGGCGGTGCCGTGGCCCCCCGCATCGAAGAGGAGAAGCGTTCGCGGCTCCGACGAGGCCCGGTAGAAGGCCTCGGCGAATTCCCACCTGTTCCCGTCGTCGCGGGCCGCCACGAAGAGCTTGGGCGCACCGACGGCGGCCGTCGACCCCATGCCATCGGTTCCGGCGAACTCGGGCACCCCCGACAGGCTCGCGATGCCGGCGAGATCCTCCCGGGCACCGACATACAGTGCCGCGGTCCCGTTCATCGACGCCCCCACATAGAAGATCTTCTCGGCGCCGCCTTCCCGGGCGAATCGGATCGCCGCCAGGGCGTCGATCCCCACGTCGTAGTCCTCACGGTCCCCGTCGGAGGCTCCATAGCCCCGGTTGTTGTAGGTGAGCGCCACCAAGCCCCGATCGGCCGCCGCCATGGCGAAGTCGAACCACGAGGTCATGTCTGCGGGCCGCATGTGGCCGAGGACCACCCACGCCGGCCCTTCACCAAAACGGACGCCCTCGAGCGACAGGCCGTCGGCGGTCGAGAAGCGAACCGCGGTGCCGCCCGGCGGTGATGCGGTCACCACGGCTACGGCTCGATGACGATCTTGAGGGCGCCGCCCCGCCGCTCGTTGAAGGTGTCGAGCGCCTCGCCGAAATCGTCCAGGCTGAAGGTGTGGGTGTGGAGTTCCTTGACCCGGATGCGGCCGTCGGCGACCAACGGGATCACATGACGCATCTCCCCGGCCGAGGCGCGGACCCCGACGAGTTCCTTCTCGTAGAGCACCAGGTCCTGGAGCGACATGTCCACGTCGTCGATGGGAATCCCCACCGCGGCGGCCCGGCCGCCCCGACGCAACATGGCGATGGCCCACCGGAAAGAATCCGGCACCCCGGCGCAATCCAGGGCGACGTTGACCCCGAGACACCCGGTGGAAGAGATCACCGCCGTGACCGGATCGTGCTCGGTGTAGTCGACCGTCTCGAAGCCCATCTCGCCGGCCTTGACGAGCCGTTCACCCCGGCCGACCACGATCACGCGACCTGCTCCGGCCGCCCTGGCGGCGTCGGCGGCCAGCAAACCCAGAGGCCCCGGACCCACCACCGCCACGAGGTCACCGGGGCGGATCCGACCCCGGTTGGCGGTGTGGAGGGCGACGGAAGCCGAATCGAGGAGGGCTCCCTGAACGAAATCGAGGGTGTCGGGGAGGTGAAAGACCGACTTGATCCCGTGCACCACGTACTCGGCGAAGGCCCCTTGCCAGTTGTGGCCGTAGTGGCGGTGTACGTCGGTGCTGCCGTAGTTGTCGCAGAGGTTGTAGCGACCCTCGACACACTTCTGGCAGAAGCCGCAGGCATCGTGGGAGGTCCCCCCGACCCGATCCCCCACCGACCATCCCAGCGCTCCCGCCCCCTCGCCGAGGGCCACCACCTCGCCGGCCCATTCGTGGCCGGGGGTGAAGGGGTAGTCGGGCGGCCAGAAGCCCGGGTAGTCGCCCCGAATGAGATGGGCGTCGGTCCCGCAGATGGTGGCGGCCCGCACCCGGCACAACACCTGGTTTGGCCCGGGTTCGGGAACCGGGATCTGCCCGATGGAGAACTCACCGGGGCCCTCGAGAACCAGAGCCTTCATGGTTTCGGTCATCTCAGACCACCGCGAGCGGATCGACCATCGAACCGGTGGCGCCGCGGATCTTGACCGGGAGCATCACGAAGAGGAACTCGTAGACGCGGTCGCGAGCGATCTCCTCCAGGTACACGCTCTCGAGCAGGTAGATCCCGTTCTCGATCAGCAGCTTGGTGTGGACCGGCTGCGGGTTGGCCGGCTCGCCCCGATCGGGAGCCGGCTGGACTTCGTACGTCTCGGTGTCGGTGCCGGTGGCCACCACCCCGCGCTCCAGGAGCCACTCGGCCGCCGAGAGGTCGGGCCCTGCTGTCTTGTGGGCCGCCATGGCCTCGGCATCTGGCCAGTACTTGAGGTAGCCGGTGCGGATGAGCACCACGTCCCATTGCCGGACCTCGACGCCCTGGGCCGCGGCGATCGCCTGGAGCTCATCGGCGCCGACGGGGTCCCCGGCATCGAGGGCATCGACACCCCGATAGGTGGGCGGGTCGAGGAGCACACCTCTCGTGAAGAACGGAGGGAGATGCTCGGCGTCGCCGACCGTCGGTCCGTGGTCGGTGAGGTGCTCGGCCGTGTTCCCGCCGCCGTACCAGTGGTTGTCATCTCCGACCGTCATGTGGCCGAGGGCATCGACGTGGGCCCCCGAATGTGATGTCGCCATCACGTACTCGGCCATGTAGCCGAGGCCGACCTCATTGGGAGGACCCCACGGCTGCAGCTTCCCCGCCCGGATCCCCGGCGGGGTCCGGTAGTTGAGCACCTGGAAGGGCGGGTGGCCCGGGAACAGCGGCATGCCGGGAAAACGCGACGTGGCCAGGGAGTAGCACCGGCCCTCTTCGACGAAGCGAGCGGCCTCGACGATCGCCGCGGCCGGGATGTCCTTGATCGGTCCAACGTGCTCGATCTCGCTCATGCTTGCTCCTGCTCCTTCATCGCCCTCCACACCCGCTCGGGTGAGAGCGGCAGGTCACGGATCACGGCCCCGGTGGCATCCCGCACGGCGGAGGCGACCGCCGGTGCGGTGCACAGGAGGCTCCCCTCACTGATGCCCTTGACCCCGTAGGGCCCCGGACCATCGGCGTTCTCGACGGTCTTGCTGATGAACTCGACGGGCAAGTCCTTGCTGGTGGGGATTCGGTAATCGATGGCGCCCAGGTTGCGGACCCGGCCCTCGCCGTCGGTGATGATGTGCTCCATCAGGGCGTGACCCAGGCCCATGACGGCGGCACCCTCGTCCTGACCCTTGACCTGAGCCGGGTTGAGAGCGAGGCCCACATCGCCCACGGTCACGTGGCGGAGGACCGTGGTCTCCCCCGTCTCGGGGTCGACCTCGACGTCACAGGCCGTGCAGTTGAACTCGAAGAAGGCGGCCGTGCCCCCCAGGGGATGCTCGGGAACCGCATCCTTGCGGCTCTCGCCGTTGCCGACGAGCTCGCCGCCCATCCTCCCGAGGCCCTCCTTGAGCACGTCGACGATGGGGCGCTCCCCGTCGGGGAGCCGGACCACACCGCGGTCGACCACGATCTCCGATTCCTCGATCCCGTGGATACGGGCGGCCATGGCGCGGATCTTGCGCTGGATGTCGCGGCAGGCGTCCAGTACCACATTGCCCATCAGGACCGACGACCGGCTCGCCGAAGTCTGCTGGTCGTAGGGCACGACGGCGGTATCACCCATCACCACCGAGATCTGGGAGAGCGGCACGCCGAGCTCCTCCCCGGCGATCTGGGCGAAGATCGTGCGCGCCCCCTGACCCATGTCGGAAGTACCCGAGTACACCAGGACGCTGCCGTCGGCCAGGAAGCGAGCGGTCGCGAAGGAGAGCCCGGTGGTGGGACCGGACTTCACACCGATGGCGATGCCCCGGCCCCGGCCTTCGGAGAGGGGCGTTCCCCACCCGATCTCCTCCGCCGCCTTGCGCACGGTCTCGGCCCAGTCACCGTCGGCCGGAGTGTCGCTCGGCACGAACTCCTCGCCGTACTTGGCGAGGTTGCGAAGCCGGATCTCGAGGCGGTCGATCCCCAGCGCCAGGGCGCCCTCATCGAGGTTCATCTCCCTGGCCCAGCTCACCTGGGGAATCCCGAAGCCCCGGTAGGGGTGGACCGGGGTGGTGTGCGAAAGGACGGCTCGGGCCAGGATGCGCACCGCCGGAGTTCGGTAGGGCCCGGCCGAGAGGTAGCCGGATTTGGCGGTGATCCGGTCGGCGGTGTCGGCGTAGGCGCCACCGAGGTAGTTGTTGACGAAGTCCTGGAACACGATCGTCCCGTCCGACTTGAAGCCGGTGCGGACGTGGATCTCGGTCGACGCTCTCCGTACCAGCTGGAAGGTCTCTTCCAGGCTCAGGATGAGCCGCACCGGCCGGCCCGCCTTCAGAGCCATGAACGCCAGCAGCGGCTCTAGCTTCGAGTGCTGCTTGCCGCCAAAACCCCCGCCGGGGTCGGGGGCGAACACCCGCACCTTCGCCAGGGGGAGGCCGACCACCCGCGCCACGGTCTTCTGGAGCTGATACGGATGCTGGATGCTGCTCCAGACGGCGACCCCGTCCCCGTCGGGCGCCGCCAGGAATCCGTGCGGCTCGATGGCGAAATGCGTCTGCATCGGCCACTCGTAGGTGTTCTCCACCACCAGATCGGCCCGCTGGGCATCCACGTCGCCCCAACCAAAGTGGTATTCGCAGAGGATGTTGGTCTCGGCCAGCGGACCGGGAACCCGGATCGACGGATCCTGCACCAGCGGTGACGACGGATCGAGGGCGTCGGCGATGCTGAGGACGGCGGGCAGCTCCTCGTAGTCGACCCGCACCAGGAGCGCCGCCTCTTCTGCGGCGTCCTTGGTCTCGGCCGCCACCGCCGCCACCGGCTCGCCGTGATAATTGACCTCACCGTCGGCGATCACCGGCCGGTCCTGGTATTGCATCCCGAAGCGGGGCACCGGCTGAGGGAGATCCGCCGCGGTCATCACAAACCGGACGCCGGGCACCTCCTCGGCCTTCGACGAGTCGATCGCAAGGATCCGGGCGTGGGCACAATCGATCGTCACCAACTGCACGTGGAGGGCGTCGTGCATCTTGAGGTCGGCCACGTATTCCTGAAGCCCGGTGACCCGGTTGAAGCCGCCGATGCGGTGGGCAGATTTCCCCACGGTGCTCATCGTCATCGCTTCCCCTCCTCGGCGGCGGCCAACACGGCCTCGGTGATCTGTTGATATCCGGCGCAGCGGCACAGATTGCCGGCAAGGGCCTCGTGCACGTCATCGGCCGTCGGGTCCGGGTTGCTCTGCAACAGGGCGTAGGCAGACATGAGCTGTCCCGGGATGCAGAAGCCGCACTGGGCGGCGCCGTGATCCAGGAACGACTCCTGGAGACGGCTCAGGTGCCCCTCGGTCGCCAGACCCTCGACGGTGGTGATCTCGGAGCCGTCGACCTCGACGGCCAGCATCAGGCACGAGTTCATCGACCGCCCGTCGACGATCACCGTACAGGCGCCGCACTCGCCGACGACACAACACTCCTTGGTGCCGGTGAGATCGATGTCGTCTCGCAACACCTCGAGCAGGGTGTGGTGCATCGCCACCTCGATCGTGCGGAGGCGCCCGTTCACGGTGACGTCGATTCGCATCGTGTCACTCATACCGTCACCTCGGCGAGACGCTCGATGGCCGCCTTGAGCGCCCTCCGCCCCAGCACCGGCAGCATGGCGACCCGGTACTCGGGTCCCGACCGCATCGACGTGGGCGACGGGCTCGCATCGACGAACATCGCCTCGAGGATGGGAGCCTTCTCCTCATCGCTCGCCGCCGAATCGGCCAGCACCCCGGTATCGTCGACGAGCAGCCAGGGGCGGGGCCCGACACTCCCGTAGGAGAGCCGGGTGGTCCCGGTGGCGTCGACCCCACAGCACAGCGTGATCGAGGCCAGGTCCGTTCCGCGGCGCCGGGTCATGCGGGCGTAGGCCGAACCGGTCGGGGTGGTCGGAATCGGCAATTCGATGGCCACCACCAGTTCTGCCGGGCCCAGCGCCGTCTTCTTGGGGCCCATGATGAAGTCGTCGATCGGGATCCGGCGCCGGCCCTCCGAGCCGGCCACGACCACCTCGGCGCCGTAGACCAGCAACGGCGGGGCGGTGTCGGCCGCCGGCGAGCAGTTGCAGATGTTCCCGGTCAGGGTGGCCCGGTTGCGGATCTGGATCGACCCGACCACGTCGGCGGCCTCGGCCAGGCCGGGGAAGTACCGCTGCACCGTGGGGTGAGCGACGATGTCGGCCATGACGGTCGAGGCCGTGATCACCAGCTTCCCGTCCTCCTCGCGAATCTCCGGCCGCAGCTCGTCGATCCGCTTGAGGTCGACCACGACTTTCGGCTGCTTCCAGCGGTTGCGCAGCTCGATCACGAGGTCGGTGCCGCCGGCCAGCAAGACGGCGTCGTCGCCGTGCTCCCGGAGGAGGCCCACCGCCTCGTCGACCGTCGTCGGCCGCGCATAGGTGAACGGCTTCATCAGATCACCTTGTCCGCCTCGTCCATGAGAGCTTGAGGGGTGGCGGCCCGAATCATGTAGAAGGGCCGAGTGCAGAACCGCTCGACGAACTCGGCCCGCTTGCGACGCCGCTCGGTGGTGTCGACGATCGGCATCGGCCAGCCCGGAACCAGCAGCTCATTGAGGTGGAAGTAGTTCTGCACCGAGTGCAGCGCCTGAAACTGCGCCTCGAACGGGATCATCTCGGCGAGGCTCGGCTCGAAGTTGCCGTCGATGGCGGGAACGACCACCGCGTCGACGTTGCTCGGCTCGGGATAGTCCTCCCAGGTGGGCATCTCGTCGCCGAAGAAGATCTGCGCCCCGCGTTCGGGGGCGGCCTTGTCGGCCCGTTCGGTGCCTTTGGCCCGCGACTTGATGAACACAGTCTTCGAACCGGTGACCGCCACTCCGTCGTCGTCGATGATGGTGGTTTCGGTCGACACGAGGCTGCCGCCACGCCGGCACGCCTCGATCTGGCTCATCGACTTGCCGTGATTCGACTCACCGCCCAGCAACAGCACGGTCTTGTCCCGGTAGCGCACGGCGGCCGAGTGGAAGGGATGGAGGCCCTCGTCCTCCAGCTTCAGCGACAACACGGTGATGATCGCTTTCTGGATCGGACCGACCGCCCAGTCGCCGTCGAACCGCATCAGGCGACCGTCCCAGGTCACCGAGAGATCGCCCGCACTGCGATCCCACACGATGTCGGGGTCACCGAGGCTCACCTCCGATTCCAGCTTCACGTCGGCAAGCCGGTAATTGAGGAAGTCCATGTTCTCGAGAACGTGCTCGGGGACCTCCGGCCCGGTCACGTCGACTCGGATGCGGGCGGGACCCGCCGACATCTCTTCGGTCAGCTGTGCCATCGTGCTCCTCGTATCTCTGTTGCCTCTGTCTTCGCCGTCGCACCCCTCGCCGGGGGCGCGTCAAGCGTACAAACCTCTCGATGCCTTCCCGCCGCCGGGCGTCAGGCATCCTCCAACTGTTCGATGAAATCGGCCGCCTCGGCGGCATGCTGCCGCATCGCCGCGGCGGCCCCCTCGGTGTCCCGGCCCCGGATCGCATCGAGGATGCCGCGATGCCGCTCCGCCAGCCAGTGCAGATCGATGCCGGGAATCGAGGCCGTCACATAGGTACGCGAGAACGGCTCCAGCATCGACCACAGTCTCCGGAGGGTCGCATTCTGGGACGCGTCCACGATCGTGGCATGGAACTCGGCATTCTTGACGGCGTGCTCGTGGACATCGCCGGCTTCGCCGGCCTCCTTCATCTCACGGTACAACCGCTCCAGTGTCTCCAGACACTGCTCGGTCCGGCGGCTGGCCGCCAGCCGCCCTGCCAGCGCCTCCAGCTCGGCGCGGACCTCGATGGCCTCGACGAGCTCGACCTTCGTCGGCTGACGGACCCGTGAGCCCCGGTAGGGCTCCATGTCGACGAACCCCAGGGTGGCCAGATCCCGCAGTGCCTCGCGCACGGGGGCTTGGCTCATGCCGAGCTGGCGGGCAACCCGGGTCTCGATGATGCGAGACCCGGGCGCCAGCTCTCCTTCGAGGATCCACGTGAGGATGCGATCCTTGACCCGCTCCGAGAGGATCTCCCTCTCGAGCGGTTGGGAACGCAACTCGCGTGTCTCCCCGGCCATTGTTACGACAGGATCTCGACGAGACCGGAAGTGCCGTCGACCCTGATCCGGTCGCCGGTCTTGATCTCGCGGGTGGCGACACCCGTCCCGGTGACCCCGGGGATGCCGAACTCGCGAGCCATGACCGCCGGATGCGCCACCATGCCGCCGGCATCGCAGACGATGCCGCTGATGATCGCAAACAGCGGCGTCCACGCCGGGTTGGTCATCTGGCACACCAGGATGTCGCCGTGCTTGACCTGGTCGAACTCCTCGGGCGAGAAGACGACCTTGGCGGTGCCTTCGACGACGCCCGGAGACACCGCCAGACCCTCGACCTTGCCCTTGGTCTCCGTGTCGAACTGCAGCTTCTCGGGGAAGCCCCACAGGTTCAGGTACGGGAACGCCAGCTGGTCTTCGGTGGCCGTGCCGATGAAGTCCGGAGGACGGATCTTCTCTTGCACGGCTCGGGTGGCCCGGCGCTCGGCGACGATGCCCTTGGCATCGAAGTTCTCCGGATCGCCCATCAGGTACCGCAGCTCGTTGTACTTCAGGTAGATCGTGTCGTCGGGTTCATCGAGCGCCCCCATCTCAACCAGCTTCTTCCCGATGCAGATCAGCACCACCCGCACGTGCTGGTGGGTGCCCTGATCGATGTAGAAGTGGTGGTCGGGGGTCAGCGGGGCCATCTTGAGGTTGATCTCGTTGGCCGCCTTGACCTTCTCGCAGGCCTCGCCCTCGAGACCCTCGAGGAGCTCCTCGGAGGCCCTCTTGATGTCCTCGGCCAACTCCTTCACGATCGGCTTGGAGTCGTAGTCCGAGTCCAGGTATCCCTTGACCACGTCGAGCACCGGCTCCGGCGTCTCGAAGCGCGACGGGTAGATGAACTCGTGGCTCCACACCGCGTGCCACCCGAATTCCCGCTGGTAGGCCTTGAGTCCCTCCTCGAGGAACTTCTCGCCCTCCTTGGTCGCCTCCAGGTTGGCCAGTATCTCGGCCCCGACTTCGGACTCGAAGGCCTTCGACAGCACCTTGTCGCCCTTCACCCGGTCCTTCAGCTTGACCAGGAGCTCGATCGCATCCCAGTTTCGGTCGGATGCCGAGTTCTGCAGCCGGCCCAGGATCTCCTCGTGCTTCGGGGTGATCTTGTCCTCACCGCCGACCGCCTCCCCCAGTGCCCCCCGCAGCGCCAACGTCGCCGACAGCTGCGAGAAGTTGAGCATCCAGTGGATCTTCCAGTGCCGGTCGAGGATGTCGATCGAGTCCTCGAGGATGGTGGCCCACTCCATGAGCGGGATTTCCTCCCAGTTGTCGATCTTCTCCTCGAGATAGTCCAGGTTCCTCTTCATCTCCGGCACGAGGCGCCCGTGCCACCAATCGGGGAAGTTCGCCCCGTAGGTGGGGAGCACCGCGCCCAGATAGGCTCCGATCTTGCCGGCCCACTCGGGGTCGTCCTTCGGCACCCGCGGGTAGTACACGTTGCCGAATTCGACCGCCGGCACCGCCATGTCGGGATCAGGCGGGACCGCTGCCGTGTACAGGTAGCCGTTGACGACCTTGGCGATCCAGTCGGAGGCAAACGGGGTGCCGAACCGACGGAACATGTGATCGCAGGTGAGCGTCCACACGGCGATGTCCATGTACATGGGCGACACCGGCCGGGGGCAATGCAGGTCGTCGTAGACCCAGAAGAGCTTCTTTTCCTCCTCGGACTCCCACTCGACGGGGAAGCTCTCGTCTCCGAAGAACTCCGCCACTACCTTGCTGGTATCTGCCATCTCGGCGAATCTCCTTTCTCGCACGCACCGAGGCCGCATGGTCCGCCGGCGATCCCTCGGTGCTCCTTCGTTACCTCGTGTCGTCCTCCCTTCGCTTCTCTCGCTGAATCACGCCGAAACCCTTGGTGAGGCCCAGGCCCGATAGTGCTCGTCGAGGCGTTCGGCCATGGCCGTTGCGAAGACCGGGTCGTTGATGTCGGTGTCCATCTCGACGACGTCGACCGAGGGATCGAGGTTGGCCTTGAGCTTGCCGATCAGCGCCTCATCGGCGGCCGGGTCCCAGAAGATCCCGCCCTCGACGGCGATGCCCGAGATGCCCCGCCGGGGAATGAAGACGGTGAGCGGCCCGGTCGCCTGATTGAGCTTGTCGGCCATCACCTCGCCGATGCGGGCGCATTCTTCGGGCGTGGTCCGCATCAGGGTGATCGCCGGGTTGTGTTCGTAGAGGTTGCGCTCTCGGTACCGTTCCGGAACCGCGTCGATGGGCCCGAAGTTGGCGATGTCGAGCGACCCCAGCGACACCACCTGGGGCAGGCCGAGTGCACCGGCCGTCCCGAGACGATCGGGTCCGGCCGACAGGATCCCGCCGACGACCTCGTCGGCGAGTTCGGTGGTCGTCACGTCGAGGACGCCGGTGATGTGGCCGGAGCGCATCAAGGCCTCCATCGACATGCCGCCGGCCCCGGTGGCGTGGAACACGAGGACTTCGTAGCCGCGATCTTCGAGCCAACGGCGCGCCGTGGTGACCGCATCGGTGGTGACCCCGAACATGGTGGCCCCGATGACGGGCTTGTCGCTCTCGACCACCCGGGCGGAGGCATACCCGATGGCCATCCCGGCGATGGCGGCGGCGGCGTTGTCGAGGATGCGCTCCAGGATCCGATTGAGCCCCGAGATGTCCACCACCGAGTACATCAGCGTCACGTCGCTGCCGCCCACGTAGGCGCGAACGTCACTCGAGGCCATGGTCGAGACCAGCATCTTGGGAACACCCACCGGGAGCGCCTGGAGCGCCTTCCCGGCGAGCGAGGAACCTCCCGATCCACCCATGCCACACGCCCCGTGGAGGGACCCGGAGGCCCACATCTCCCTGAGGATTTCGGCGGCTCCGTCCGCCATCACCGCCACCGCGGCTCCGCGGTCTCCGGCGGCAACGAGCTCGGCCAGGTCCCGACCGGCTGCGGCCGCGACCTCGGTGCGGCTCACATCGGGAGCGATTGTCGGTTCTCCGACCACCCCGGCGTCGACGAGCACGACGTCGCACCCGGCTCGCCGGATGCGGTCTCTCAGGTATCCGTACTCGACGCCCTTGGTATCGAGCGTTCCCACCAGGACGACCGTCGCCACGGTCACACCCCGTCCGGCGAGGCCGGAGCGGCGAGCAGGACCCCAGAAAGCGTGGAGATCAAGAGCTTCTTCACCGTCGGCGCCCTTGCACTCGGCTGTGCCCGCTATCCTCGATAATCGATTACCAGCCTACGAAGTCGCCGATGCGTGCGTCAAGTGGTAGCGGAAGCCATGGCCGAAGACCCTCGAATCCCCCCGCCGCCGCGGCACGTGATCGGGCAGAATCCCTCGTAGGAGCCGTCTCGGACCCGGAGGGAACGCGATGACCGACATGGACGAGGCCACCCGTCTCGACCTGTACGAGGCGATGCTGCGGGCCCGAATCTTCGAGAAACGCACCCACGCCCTGTTTCTCGAAGGCCTGGTGCGGGGCACCACTCACCTCGGCACGGGCCAGGAAGCGGTGGCGGCCGGCTTCGCCGCGGCCATGGAGCCGACCGACATGACCTTCTGCACCTACCGGGGTCACAACCACACCCTGCTCCGGGGAGCCCCGATGGAAGCGTTGATGGGCGAGCTCCTGGGGCGGGAGACGGGCATCTGCGGCGGCAAGGGCGGCTCGATGCACCTCACCGATGTCACGAAGTGGGCCATGGGTTCCTACGCCATCGTCGGGGCTCATCTCCCGGTGGCGGCGGGGGCCGCCTGGGCGGCGACGGTCCGCGGCACCGGCCAGGTGTCCGTGTGCTTCTTCGGGGACGGCACGACCAACATCGGAGCGTTTCACGAGGCTCTGAACATGGCGGTCGTCTGGAGCCTTCCGGTGGTGTTCGTGTGCGAGAACAACCTCTACATGGAGTACACCCCGATCTCCGCAGTCATCCCCGTGGAGCATCCCGCCGCCGATCGCGCTTCGGCCTACGGGTTGGAGGGGGTCATCGTCGACGGCAACGACGTCGATGCGGTCTTCGACGTCGCCCACCAGACGCTGGCGAAGGCCCGGCGCGGGGAGGGGCCCTCCTTGGTGGAGGCCCTCACCTATCGCCACGGCGGCCACTCCCGGGCCGATCCCGGCAAGTACCGGCCCGACGAGGAGGTCGAGGAGTGGCTGGCCCGCGACCCGATCACCTTGTACCGGGAGCGCCTCGAGTCGATGGGGATTCCGGGGACCTTGCTCGACCGCATCGAGGAGGCGGCGGCGGCCGAGGTCGAGGCCGCCATCACCCACGCCCGCACGGCCGATGAGCCCGACCCGGCCACGCTGATGACCGACGTGTGGGCAGATGGAGGATCCGCATGGCGGAGATGAGCTACCGCGAAGCCGTGGCACGGGGCATCGCCCAGGAGATGGAACGCGATCCCGCCGTGGTGATGATCGGCGAGGATGTGGCGGCGGCCGGCGGGGTCTTCAAGACCACCGAGGGCCTCCAGGAGCGCTTCGGACCCGACCGGGTCCGCGACACCCCGATCTCGGAGGAAGCCATCACCGGAATGGTGATGGGGGCCGCCATGAACGGCCTTCGGCCCATCGGCGAGCTGATGTTCAGCGACTTTCTCGCCACCTGCTGGGACATCGTCGCCAACCAGATCGCCAAGACGCGCTACATGACGGGCGGTCAGGTGACCCTGCCGCTCGTGCTGAGGACGGCGAACGGGGGCGGCGCCCGCTTCGGCGGCCAGCACTCCCAGAGCCTGGAGAACTGGGCGATGGCGATCCCCGGCCTCAAGGTGGCCGCCCCGGCGACCCCGATCGACGTCGTCGGCCTGATGGCGGCCGCAGTGCGGGACGACGACCCCGTCATCTTCTTCGAGCACAAGAAGCTGTTCGCCGCCAAAGGCGAGGTCCCCGACGGCGAGATCGTCGGGACGCTCGGTGAGGCCGCGATCCGGGTCCGGGGTGACGACGTGACGATCGTGGCCCTGGCCGCCATGGTCCCGGTGGCGCTCGAGGCCGCAGACACACTGCGACGGGAACACGGCATCTCGGCGACGGTCATCGACCTTCGCACCCTGGTGCCGCTCGACACCACCGCCGTCCTCGAGGGAGTCGCGGCCACCGGCCGGCTCGTCACCGTCGAAGAGAACCCCCGCTTGTGCGGCTGGGGTGCCGAGATCTCCTCGATCGTGGCCGAGGAGGCGATGTGGGATCTCGATGCGCCGGTGCTGCGGGTGACGACACCGCACATCCCGCTTCCGGCAACGGCAAATCTGGAAGACCTGGCCATCCCCTCGGCCGATCGAGTGGTCGAGGCGGTGCTGGCGTGGTCGTGACCCAAGGAGGTTGATCGTGGGCAAAGTCAAGGTAGGGGTCGCCGGCTACGGTGTCATCGGGACGCGCCTCGCCGGCGGTGTGGCGCTCCAGGAGGACATGGAGCTGGTCGGCGTCGCCGACGTCGCTCCCACCCTGGCGGTGCGGGCTCTCCACGAACGGGGCATGCCGTACCCGCTGTTTGCGGCGGTGCCGGGCTCGGAGGACGCCATCAACGCCGCCGGGATCCCGGTGGCGGGTTCCTTCGACGACCTGTTGAGCGAGGTCGACGTGATGCTCGACTCGGCGCCGGGTGGCATAGGGGCGAAGAACAAGGAGCACTACGTCGCCCACAACGTGAAGGCGGTCTTCCAGGGCGGTGAGGCCGCTGAGGTCGCCGACGTGTTCTTTCACGGCTACGCCAATTACGACCGGGGTGTGGGCAAGGATTACCTGAAGCTCACCTCGTGCAACACCACCGGGCTCATCCGGGCGGTCCACGCGGTCGACGAGCTGGTCGGGGTCGAGAAGGTGACGATCACGATCATCCGGCGGGTGGCCGATCCGGGCGACACCCATCGCGGCCTGACCAACGTGCTGATGGTCGAGGCGATCCCCAACCATCAGGCCGTCGATCTGATGCACATCATGCCCCACGTCAAGGCGACCGGGATCCTGGTGCACACGCCGGTGACCCACGGGCACATCATCACGCTCGTCGTCACCCCCAAGAAGACCGTCGACAAGGACGCGGTCCTCGAGGCCTTCCGGGCTCATCCCCGCGTCCGGGTGGTCCGCATCGAAGACGGGTTCGACTCGAACGCCAGCCTCTTCCAGTACGCCCGGTACCTGGAGAGCCCCCGGGCCGACATGTTCGAGATCGGCGTCTGGGAGGAGATGATCGGGTTCAACGGGGACGACCTCGTCTTTGCGATCAACATCCCCCAGGAGGCGGTGACGATCCCCGAGACGATCGATGCGGTCAGGGCGGCCGTGCCGATGCAGAAGGAGCGGGACGAGGCGGTCGCCCTCACCAACCGCTATCTCGGCATGTCGTGATCCGCTCCCTCGACGACGTCGACGTAGCCGGACGGCGGGTCCTGCTGCGGGTCGACATCAACTCTCCGCTCGATCCGGACACCGGCCGGATCGCCGACACCAACCGGATCGAGCGGAGTGTGCCGACCATCCGCGAACTCGCCCAACGGGGCGCCCGGGTGGTGATGATCGCCCACCAGGGAGACACCCTCGACTACCACAACCTGGCGTCGCTCGAAGGCCACGCCCCGGTGGTGGCCGAGCACGTCGGCCTCCCGGTCGGCTTCGTCGACGACGTGGCCGGACCCGAGGCCCGCCGTCGCATCGGCGAGGTGGGCGACGGTGAGATCCTCCTGCTGGAGAACCTCCGCATCTTCACCGAAGAGGTCTCCACGTTCGAGCGGGACGTGAAGCTCACCGCCGCCGAGATGACCGACACCTACCTGGTGCGCCACCTGGCACCCCTCTTCGACCTGTACGTCAACGACGCCTTCGCCGCAGCCCATCGCAACGCCCCGTCGATGGTCGCCTTCCAGGAGGTGCTCCCCTCGGCGGCGGGGCGGCTGCTCCAGGCCGAACTGGAGTCGCTGCGGGCCGTGTCGGTGGATCCTGCAAGGCCCTGTGTGTACCTGCTGGGCGGCCTGAAGATCTCGGATGCGTTCTCGATGCTGGGAAAGGTGCTGGTGGACGGCAGCGCCGACGTGGTGCTCACCGCCGGGGTCACCGCCCAGGTCTTCCTGACCGCCGCCGGTCGCGATATCGGCGAAGCCTCGATGAAGTTCATCACGGACCGATCGCTGGAGGGCTTCATTCCCGAGGCGAAGGCGCTCCTCACCGACTCTGCGGACCATATTCGCGTTCCCCTCGACTTGGCCTACGAGGAGGCCGGGGAACGGCGCGAGATCGCGGTGGACGACCTCCCCTGCCCCGGGCTCATCACCGATCTCGGCAGCCGGACCATCGATGCCTACCGGGGAGAGATCGCCGCGGCGGCCACGGTCTTCGTCAACGGTCCCCCCGGCGCCTACGAGCAGGAGTCGGGCCGCACCGGCACAGTGGCGCTGTGGGAGGCGGTCGCCGGGGCTTCGGCGAAGACGGTCATCGGGGGCGGCGACACGGTGGCGTCGTTCCGACGCTTCACCGACGCTTCCCGAATCGACTTCGTGAGCACCGGCGGGGGTGCCCTGGTGCGCTTCCTGGCGGGTCAGCCGCTCCCCTTGCTGGAGGCCATGGACCGCGCGGAGTAGGCCGGATCCGGCAAACCGGGTCCCGGGTCGGTACGCTGCCAGGCCGTGGATGAACTGTTGCCGTGCGCCCAGTGCGGGGCGCCGAATCCGCCCGATCACAAGTTCTGCAGCGAATGCGGAACGGCGCTCAGCGCCATCTGCGCCTCGTGCGGCCATCACAACCCCCCGGGCCACAAGTTCTGCAGCGAATGCGGCGCCTCGCTGCGCGGCGGTGACGAGGCGTTCCCACCGGCCCCCGTACGGCCGGAACGCCGATTCGTCTCGGTGCTGTTCGCCGACCTCGTCGGCTTCACGCCCATTTCCGAGTCTCGCGACCCGGAAGAGGTGCGGGACATGCTCACCGTGTACTTCGACCGTTCCCGCGAGGTGATCGCTCGATTCGGCGGCACGGTCGACAAGTTCATCGGCGACGCGGTCATGGCGGTGTGGGGAGCCGTCGAGGCCAACGAGGACGATGCCGAACGGGCGGTGCGGGCCGCCCTCGAGTTGGTCGACATGGTGACCGGCCTCGGCGAGGAGATCGGCCTTCCCGACCTGGCGTTGCGAGCCGGTGTGCTCACCGGGGAGACGTCGGTCGGTCCCGGCGGCAATGAGAAAGGCCTGGTCGTCGGTGATCTCGTGAACACTGCCTCCCGGCTGCAATCCATCGCCGAGCCGGGCACCGTCGTGGTCGGTGAGTCGACGCAGCAGTTGGCTCGCGACGCGGTGCGCTTCGAGGCGCTCGGCGATCGAGAGCTCAAGGGCAAGGAGACCCCGGTGCCGGCCTATCGAGCGGTCGGTGTCGTCGGTCAGCGGGGCGGACGGGGTCGCACCGAGGGAATCGAACCGCCCTTCGTGGGACGCGACGACGAGCTACGGCTGCTGAAGGACCAGCTCCATGCCACCGGCCGGGAAGGCCGGGCCCGCATGGTTTCGGTCATCGGTGAGGCCGGCATCGGCAAGAGCCGCCTCGGGTGGGAGCTCCTCAAGTACGTCGATGGGATCACGGAGACCATCTACTGGCACGAAGGTCGCTCCCCCGCCTACGGCGAGGGCCTCACCTTCTGGGCGCTCGGCGAGATGATCCGCCTGCGGGCCGGCATCGCCGAGACCGACGATCCCCACAAGAGTCGGATGAAGCTGCGGACGACGGTCGCCGACCTGATGCCCGAAGTCGACAACCAGCGTTGGGTCGAGCCCCGGCTGGCGGGTTTGATCGGTCTCGACGAGATGCCGCCCGGGGACCGCAGCGAGCTGTTCGCCGCCTTGCGCAGCTTCTTCCACGCAATCGCCGACCGGGGCACCACGGCTCTCCTGTTCGAGGACCTCCACTGGGCCGACGATGGTCTCCTGGATTTCATCACCGAGCTGGTCGAGCGCTCCCCCCGCCATCCGATCCTGGTCGTGACTCTCGCCCGGCCCGATCTCTTGGAGCGTGACCCCGGCTGGGGTTCCGGTCGCCGCAACTTCGTGTCGTTGCACCTCGCTCCCCTGTCGGAGCCGGCGATGGTCGAACTGGTCACCGGGATGGTCCCCGGTATCTCAAATGAGGTCGTGGAAGAGATCTCCAAACGCGCGGCCGGAGTTCCGCTCTACGCCGTCGAGTTCGTGCGCACCCTGCTCGCCACGGGGGACGTGGCCCGTCGAGGCGACGGATTCGTGCTGACCGGAGACCTCGACACCCTCGCCATCCCCGACAGTCTGCACGCCGTGATCGGAGCTCGTCTCGACCGACTCGATGCGACCGAGCGCTCCCTCGTGGAGGACGCCTCCGTGCTCGGCCAGGCCTTCACCCTGGAGGGGATGCAGGCGTTGCGATCCGAATCGTCGGACGAATTGGAGAGGCGCCTCGCCGATCTCGTCCACAAGGAGCTCTTCGAGTTCGAGGACGATCCCCGATCACCGGAGCGAGGCCAGTACCGCTTCGTGGTGAGCCTGATCCGCGAGGTCGCCTACGGAAGACTCGGCCGCAGCGAGCGGCGGGAGCGGCACCTGCGCGTGGCCGAGTACTTTCGACGGCTCGACGTCGACGAGCTGGCTGCGGCGGTGGCCAGCCACTACGTCGCTGCGCTCGCAATGAGCTCTGAGAGCGATGAGTCCGACCTCATCATCAAGGCCGGCGAGGCCCTGCTTGAAGCGGCCAAGCGGGCTGCCGGGCTCCATGCCAATCGCCAAGCCTTGGCTCTGTTCGATCGTGCCATCGAGATCAGCCGCAGTCCCGATGACGTCGCCTCCCTGCAGATGCTGGCCGCCCGATCGGCCAATCATGCCTCCGAAGTGGAGCAGGCCATCTCCTACGCTCGTGAGGCGCTCACCCACGCGGAAGGCAAGGGCGACACCGAACAGATCGTGCAGGCGGCGACGCTCCTGGCATCGATCTTCAACGACAACTTCCGGCCCGACGAGGGCATCACCCTGTTGGAACCGATCTACCGCGAGCATCACGAAATCGGGGGGGAGTTG
The DNA here is from genome assembly GCA_041551965.1 of Acidimicrobiia bacterium. Taxonomy (GTDB): domain Bacteria; phylum Actinomycetota; class Acidimicrobiia; order Spongiisociales; family UBA11373; genus JBFELU01. The sequence continues at coordinate 22,505 of JBFELU010000011.1, read as the reverse complement.
GGGGTCGACCTCGCCGCCGAGATGGCCCGTTCCTACATGATCGAGTTCCACAACCAACCGGCTGCCGAGGTTGCCGAGCGGGCCATCATCGAGGGAGAGCGGCTGGAGATGATCCCGACGGTCATCGATGCCATCATCACCCGGGCCTCCGCAGTCGGGTGGGATGGGCGGATCCTGGAGGCGACCGCATTGCTGAGAGGAGCCGTGGCACTGGCCGACGACCACGATCTCCCCGACAAGGCCACCCGGGCCCTCAACAACTTGGGCGTCGGGCTGCAGTGGGACAACCAGCAAGCAGTCCTCCAGATCGCCACGGAACTGTTGGAGCGGGTGCGTCGCTTCGGCGACGGGGCGTGGCTCTGGCGAGCCGCCGGCGACTACGCCGATGGAGCCATCTACTTCGGGTTGCTCGACGAGTCGGAGCGCCTCCTCGACGAGCTGGAAGCCGAGGAACTCCCTCCCTTCTGGCAAACGGTGTACGAGTTGGTGCGAATGAAGATCGCTCTGTTGCGGGGGACCTCGGACGACTTCGACCGGGCCTACCTCTTGCAGAGCAAAATGGCCGAGTCGGTGAGCACCACCTTGACGCACTACGTCGACCTCGGCATGGCAGAGATCGATCTGCTGCGCGGTGACTACGAGGCGGCATACGACCGAGCCTCTCGCGTCCCCGACCAAGAGGTGTTCGGGGCTGTGCTGATCGGGGCTCAAGCCGCCGCCTGGGCCCGGCGTCCGGACTGGATCGGCGCCATGGTCGAGCGATTGAGGGGATCCTCGGCAAAGGGCCGGGCAGCGACCGGGCTACGCCACCTGGTAGCCGGCATCGCCGCCGCTCTTGGCGGCGCGCAGGAGGACGCCGTTCGAAAGTTTCGAGACGGCCTTCAGATTTGGAGACGCGTCGCCGCCGAAATGAACCTCGCCCGTGCCCAGGCGATCTTCGGTGCACTCGTCGGGCTCGATCATCCCGAAGCGGCCGCCGCCGCCGCCGAGGCCCGGCGGTGGATCACCGAGTGCGGGGCCCACCGGCTGCTCGACCTCTGGTCGGCAGGCCTCCCCCCGGCCGATGAAGCAAATCGGCAGGCCGGGTGAGTGAGCGGACCGACCGGCCGGGCGGCCCACGGGCCGAACCCCGATTCCCTGTAGCTCGACCATCGGCGTACCTTCCTCACCATGAATGGTCTCGAAAAGGTCGACGACACGATCATCGATTTCCTCCGCCGCTGGAGCATCGTGATACTGCGGGTCTCGGTGGCCGTCGTCTTCATCTGGTTCGGAGCCCTCAAGGTCTTCGACGTCACCCCGGTGGCCGATCTCGTCGGCGACACCGTCTACTGGGTCGATCCCGACTGGTTCGTGCCCGTGCTGGGTGTCTTTGAGATCGCGGTCGGGGTGGGCTTGCTCGTCCGCCGATACTTGAGGACGGTGCTGGGACTCTTCGCCCTGCAGATGGTGGGGACGTTCCTGGTGCTGGTGATCCAGCCGGACGTCGCGTTCCAGGACGGCAATCCGTTGCTGCTCACCGTCGAGGGCGAGTTCGTGGTCAAGAACCTGGTCCTGCTCTCAGCGGGCATGGTGGTGGGCGCCACGGTGCGACGCGGTAGGGCGATCGCGCGCGATACCGAGTCACCGGAAGCGACGTTCACCAACGTTTGAGCCGCCTCAGGCTCGCCCAACCGCCCTGAGCAGGCTCAGACCTTGCGAGGCACCGAGCCGAACAGGGTGAGAACCGGCCGCATGATCTTGTGGCCGACGTCGGCCGTCGGCCCGAACATGCAGGGGCAGCCGCCGTCGATCACGTCGATGCCCTGCTCCCGGCCGTAGGCGGCGGCGTCGGGGGAATAGCTGCCGCTCCCCGGTCCCCGATGCATCCACACGTGCTTGATGCCGAGTCCGGCTGCCTCCCGCATGGTGGCATCGGCGGTCTCGGGACGGGTCCCGATCACCACACCCTCGACACCCCCGGGGATCGACTTCAGGTCGGGGTAGCAGGGATCGCCTTCGACTTCGACGGCATTCGGGTTGACCGCAAACACCTCGTACCCGCGGTCCCGCAGCCGCTGATAGACGATGTTGCTGCCGTGGTTGGTGGGGTTGCGGGACACCCCGGTGACGGCGATGCGCTTGTTGGCCAGGAACGCAGCGGCGGCATCCTTGATCGGCTGCATGGATCGACACTCCTCCCGTGTTCGCCCGCCAGCATGCGCCGGCCCGCCGCCTCGGGCCAGGGTCGAAATGCCCGTCCCGCTCAGGTGTCCCGCCGTCGACGGCGATGAGCCGCGACGTTCTCCCGATTGGCACAGGTATCGGAGCAGTAGCGACGAGACCTGTTCTTCGAGCTGTCGACAAACACGTCCTCACAGGTCTCCGAGGCACAGGATCCGAAGCGATCGAGGCCGCCGTCGACGAGCGCCACCCCGAGCCCGACGGCGGCCACGACGCCCAGGCGCCGGGCCGGCGACCCGTCGTCCGCTTCGAAGTGGAGGTGGGCCGCTCCATCGTGGAGGCTGATCCGGGGAACCGCTCCGACGTCGGCCAGGAGCAGGTTGAGCCGGGTCACCGCCGCCTCGGGATCCTCAGCCTCGAGCACCGCCCGCAATCGGCTCCGCAAGTCCTTGATCTCGGCCAACTGACGCTCATCGACCCGCCACTCCCCTCCCAGCCGCTCTTCGAGGAAGCGCTCGACATCGCCGGGCCCGGCCAGGTGCTCCTGGTCGGCGTGGACATCGAGGGTGTTGACGAGGTCGACGGCGATGCCCACCGGCCGGTCGTTGTAGTGACCAAAATGCATTTGAGACCTTACTGCGGATGGAGTACTATGTAATAGTCTAAAAACAATATAGACCCATACACAATGTCGGGTCAACCACGGAGAGGACGGGCCCATGCACCACCCCGAGATCACGAGAGCACTCGCTGCGATCCGCCTCGACGAACTCAGGCAGGAAGCGCGTCGGCGGCACCGGCTGGGACGCCGGTCCCGCCGGCGCGGGGGCACCCGCCGGAGCCCCGAAACCAGCAGTTTCGTGCCGAGGGGTCGCCAAGCGGTCCTGGAGGCGCGCCATGCGGACTGAAGCGGCCGTCGCGGTCAATACCATCCCGCCGATGCGATCCGACTCCGCATCCGGACCGGCTCCCGACCGGCTGCTCGTCGTCCTGTCGCTGGCGGCGGTCTACGTGGTGTGGGGATCCACCTACCTCGGCATCCGATTTGCGCTGGAGGGATTCCCGCCCCTCCTCATGTCCTCGATCCGTTTCGCCGTCGCCGGAGGACTCATGTACGGGTGGTTGCGGCTGCGGGGCGCCCCCAACCCGACACCGCGGCAATGGTGGAACGCCACCCAGCTGGGTGGATTCCTGCTCGTCGGAGGGACCGGGCTGGTGAGCATCGCCGAGGACCTGGGCGTGGGGTCGGGAATCGCCGCCGTCGCCATCGCCGCGGTTCCCTTGTGGGCCGCCTTGCTCGGGGGGCTGTTCGGCCAACGCTCCATTCGCCTCGAGTGGGTGGGCCTGATCGTCGGGTTCGCCGGCGTCGCGCTGCTGGCAGGTGAAGGAGACTTCCAGGCCTCGGTTGCCGGAGCGATCCTCATCATCGTGGCCCCTATCTCCTGGGCGTTCGGCTCGGTGCGCTCGCCGGCTCTCGACCTGCCTTCCAACGGAATGGCGACGGCCAGCCAGATGCTCGCCGGTTCGGTCCTCCTGGGGGTCGCCGGCCTGATCGCAGGGGAGTCGATTGCCGCCCCACCGTCGGCCAAGGCGTGGTGGGCGCTCGTCTACCTGATCGTGATGGGTTCCCTGGTCGCGTACTCCGCCTACGTGTTCCTCCTCCATCGGGTGCGCCCGGCCCTGGCCACCAGCTACGCCTACGCCAACCCGATGGTGGCGGTGATGCTGGGCATCACCCTGGGCGGGGAGACCATCACCGGCTTCGCCTACGCCGCGCTGCCGATCATCCTGAGCGGGGTGGCGCTGGTCGTCGTGGCACAGCGCGGGACTCAGGGACCGGCCCGCCCCAGAGATGCCGGGATAGCACCGAGTCGCGATTAACTTGGGCACACGTGACGACCGTGGCAATCAGCTCGGCAACAATCGCGGCGTGGGCCACCTTCGCCGTCATCACGGCGACGGCGGCGTGGATGATCGCCCAGACGCGGCGTACCGCCGCCCTCGCCCGGGAACGGTGGCGCCCGTGGATCACGCTCGACATGGATCACGATGTCCTGATCGTGTCGAACCGGGGCACCACCGGCGCTCACGACATCGTCGTCACCCAACCCGGGGCAATCGCTCCACCGCTGCGGATACCCCTGCTTCCCCCCGGAGGGTCCCTCGAGACCCGGCCCGCCCCCGGCGGTCGATTCCAGGTCGCCTATCGCGGCGGAGAGGAGATCCACGTCGAGCACCACGATCTCGAGGTGACCCCCGACGGCCGCGCCGCTCGCCCGGGTCCGAGAGCCGGCGGGGAGAACCGGCCCGACGGGGAGGGCCGACCCAATGGGCGGCGCGGTCTGGGGCGGGGCCTCGGCGACCTCCTCGGAGTCGACGACCAACCGACGGTGACGGTCACGATCACACCACCGAGGACACCGCAGTGAGCGCCGACGAGCGCTATTTCGAGCTCACCGAACCGACCGATGGCGCCTACGACGATTCGGGCGGATCGATCATCCACATGGACGACTACCCCAGCTACGAGATCGCCGAGGGGTTGTTCTTCCGGCCGGTGTTCACCGAGAACATGTCCCTCAACTTCGTGACCTTCCCTCCCCACAGCGGGTTCCCCTCCCACGTCCACCCCGAGGAGCAGATCAGCATCATCCGCGAGGGTGAGATGGACATCACGGTGGGCTCGGTCACCAAACGCGTCAAGCCGGGTGATGTGGTCGTCTATCCGCCCGATGTCCCCCACGAGGGAACCACCTACGACCAACCGTGCCGGGTGATCGATATCTTCTCGCCGCCCCGCACGGGGATCCGTGAGGTGATCGCCTCGGCCGATCCGGTGCGTTCCGCCGACGTCGACCGCTGGTGGGTTCCCGACGAGGAAGCCGACCCCTCCTGAGCTCCCGTCGCTAGCTTCTCCACCATGGGCGAGATCATCTGGGAGCCCACCCGGGAGCAGGTCGAGCGCACCCGATTGTGGGAGTTCATGGAGTGGCTCCCCCACCGGCCCCGCACCTACCAGGAATTGTGGGAGTGGTCGACCACCGAGCTCGGGCCCTTCTGGCAAGCGGTGTGGGATTTCTGCGGGGTGATCGCCTCAGAGCCGGCCGATCGGCCCTTGGGGAAGGACACCATGCCGGGGGCCGAATGGTTCCCCGGGGCCCGGCTCAACTTCGCCGAGAACCTGCTGCGTCGCGCCGACGACTCCCCGGCCATCATCGCCGCCGGCGAGGGCAGGGAAACCGAGCAGATCACCTGGGCCGAGCTCAACCGGCGGGTGGCCCGAACCCGGCGGGGACTGCTGACGGCCGGCGTCGCATCCGGGGACCGGGTGGCGGCCCTCGTCCCCAACGGCCCCGAGGCCATCATCGGCATGCTCGCCTCGGCGTCGATCGGCGCGCTCTGGTCCTCCTGCTCACCCGACTTCGGGGCCGGGGGTGTCGTCGATCGCTTCGGACAGATCGAACCCAAGGTGTTGATCGCTGCCGACGGCTACCGCTACGGAGGCAAGGAGATCCGTCTGGAGAGGACGCTGCGGGCCGTCCTCGACGAGCTACCGGGGGTGGAGCAGGTCGTGGTCATTCCCTTCGCCGGCACGCCCCCCGACCTCGGCGACGCGCCGGTGATCGGATGGGCCGAGTTGGAGCAAGGCGACGACGATCGGGCCACCTTCGCCCAACTCCCCTTCGACTACCCGCTCAACATCATGTACTCGTCGGGCACGACCGGACCCCCCAAGAGCATCGTCCACCGGGCCGGAGGGGTGCTGCTCAAACACCTCTGCGAGCATCAGTTGACCTCCGACATCGGGCCCGGCGACCGCACCTTCTGGTTCACCACCTGCGGCTGGATGATGTGGAACTGGCTCACCGGCACCCTCGCCAGTGAGGCGACCGTCGTCCTCTACGACGGGAGTCCGGCCGTCCCCGACCTGGGGACGCTGTGGCGGTTGGCCGAGTCGAGCCGCATCACCCACTTCGGGGTCAGCCCCAAGTACCTGGCCACCAACGCCAAGGAAGGGATCGTGCCTCGGGAGATCGCCGATCTCTCATCGCTGCGCTGGGTGGGTTCGACCGGGGCACCCCTCAACCCCGAACAGTTCGACTGGGTCTACGACAACGTCGCCGACGACGTCGTGCTGTCCTCCATCACCGGCGGCACCGACCTGGTGGGGGTGTTCGCCGGTGGGGTGCCCATCCTCCCCACCCGCCGGGGTGAGATCTCGGCCCGCTGGTTGGGGATCGCCCTCGACTCCTACGACGCCCTGGGAAACCCGCTGATCGGCCGGAAGGGCGAGATGGTGTGCACCCGGCCGTTCCCCACCATGCCGCTCCGCTTCTGGGACGATCCCGACGGCAACCGCTACCGGGACGCCTACTTCACCGCCTATCCCGGTGTGTGGACCCACGGCGACTACGTGGAGATCCGCCCCGAGGGCGGTCTCATCGTGTACGGGCGCAGCGACACCACCCTCAACCCCGGTGGGGTGAGGATCGGTACCGCCGAGATCTACAGAGCCGTCGAGCAGATTCCCGAGGTCGTGGACTCGATCGTGGTGGGGCGCGACGTCGGCGACGACCAGGAGGTGGTGCTCTTCGTCCGCCTCACCGAGGGAACCGAACTCGACGACGTCCTCCGAGGCCGGATCCGCTCCGAGATCCGCACCCGGGCCACCCCCCGCCACGTCCCCCACCACGTGTTCCCCATCGCCGACGTGCCCTACACCATCAGCGGCAAGAAGGTGGAGAAGGCCGTCCGCCAGGTGCTGGCCGGCGAAGACGTGCTCAACCGCGACGCGCTGGTCAACCCGGAGTCCCTCGACCTCTATCGAGGGTTCTTCGAGGAGTGACGCGGAGGTCGAAGCCCCTCCGCCTCGGCCTCCGGCCTCGGCACCTCCCCGTGGGGGGAGGCATGCGTCTAGGCCGCCCGGAACACCAACCCGAGCCGGTCCTCGTAGGCCTCGTGCTTGACCGGCCGGACCTCGGCCACCACCCTCATCCCGATTGTGGGCTCGTCGATGTCGAGCTGACCGGTCACCCGCAGCCCGTTCTCCAATTCCACGATCCCCAGCCCCAGGCGGGCCACCTCGAACTCGGCCGGGAGGTTGTGGACGTGGGTGAACGTGGCGAGCGTCCCCGTGCGGGGCAACGGCACCGGATCGAACTCGAAGTAGTCGTTGGCTCGACATCCCTTGCACACCATCCGGAACGGATAGTGGAGGGTTCCGCAGCGGCGGCATTGATAGGCATAGACCTCGCGGGACATCAGCCCTCCCTCACGTAGGTCGTGACGATCACGTTGTTTCCGAATCCACCGAAGTTGCAGGTGAGGCCGACCTTGGCGTCGTCCACCTGGCGCTCCCCGGCTTCGCCTCGCAATTGGGTGACGATCTCGTGGGCCTGGGCGACCCCGGTGGCCCCCACCGGATGGCCCTTGCCCTTGAGGCCCCCGGAAGGATTGATCGGCAGCCTGCCCCCGAGTTCGGTCTCACCGTTCTCCAGGGCGAGGTGGCCCTTGCCCTTCTCGAAGAAGCCGACCTCCTCGCTCTGGGCTATCTCGAGAATGGTGAAGGCGTCGTGGAGCTCGGCGACATCGACGTCCTTGGGCTCGAGCCCCGACATCTCGTAGGCGGCCTCGGCGGCGAGGCGCACCGCCCGGAGCTCGGTCGGCTCCTCCCGCTCGTGCACCGCCAGGGTGTCGGTGGCCTGACCGATGCCGCTGATCCGCACCATCGGGCGCCCGGTCGATTCGGCGACCTCCTTGCTCACCAGGACCACCGCCGCCCCGCCGTCGGAGACGGGGCAACAGTCGAAGAATCGGATCGGTTCGGCCACCCACGGGTTGTTGGTCATCGCCTCCGGCGAATCGAGGATGCCCTCGATCGTGATGGGTTGCTGCAGGTGGGCGAACTCGTTGCGCAAGGCGTTGTTCTGGTTCTTGACGGCCACCATGGCCAGATGGCGTTCCGTCACCCCGTACTTCTCCATGTACAGGCGGGTGAACATGGCGGCGTGGGCCGGCAACGTCACCCCATAGACGTACTCCGCCAGCGGATGGGTGAGCGTGGCCACGAAGTCGGTGGCCTCGAGGTTGTTGACCTCGCGCATCCGCTCCGCTCCGGCCACCAGCACCACTTCGTGCATCCCGGAGGCCACCGCCAGGAACCCCTCCTTGATGGCCGAGGCCCCCGAGGCCGGGCCGTTCTCGATTCGGGTGGCACCGGCGGGGGTCAGGCTCAGCGAGTCCACCACCGCACTGGCCAGCGCGCTCTGGCTGTTGATACGGGCGCTGCCCATGTTGGCCACGTACACGTAGTCGACGGCATCGATCCCGGCGTCCTTGAGCGCCCCCATCGAGGCATAGGCGGCGATCTCCGCCAGGGGGTATTCGAGACGGGTGAACGTCGTGATCCCCACCCCGGCGACGTAGACGTCACGCATCGCTGCCCCCCTCCTGGACCCAGCGCTGGAGGATGAGCGAAGTCCCCGTGGAGTCGTACTTGGCCCTGGTCGCCGCCAGGAGATCCTGGGGAGGCGTCGGCGGGTCGGAAGGCGGGAGGATGGCCTCCTTCGCCTTGGCCAGCAGGTCCTCGGGGACCGGCCGCCGACCCACCACCAGGCTGTCGCGAGCCCGGTCGAACAACTCCCTGGTGAGTGCATAGGACGGAACCCCGCCCAGCTCGTGGGACGTGTCGAAACGCTCCTCCAGCTGGTATTCGATCATCCAGCGGCGGAACCCGATCGGCGACTCGGCCACGATCAGCACCTCGTCGTGACCGAGGATGTCGATGTGATATTCCATCTTGGCGGCGAAGGCGTGCGCCCCGATCCGCAGGCCCCGCCGCATCGCCAGGGTGTGCAGTGACATGCCCAGCTTGGGGTTCACGCTGCGCCCGTTGACGACGGCGGCCAGCTCCCCGTCGATCTGAGCCACCAGCACGTACTCGTCCTGCATCCGGTGGTGATACCAGCCCAGCAGCTCGGCATACACCCGGGCCGCCACCAGGTCGTAGTAGTCCCGCTCCACATAGACGAGAGGGTCGACGTACTTGAGGATGTCCGGCACCTCGTCCCGGGTCGCCTCCCTGATCACCAGCGTCTCTCCGCTGGCGAGGGTCATGAACTTGGCCGGGTAGGGCTCCATGGGGTGATCGACCGGCCGGAGGATCTTCTCCAGGTCAACGGCCATCGGCGGCCCCCTTCCCGGCGGCGTCGTGCACCATCACGTCTCCTCTCTGTTCAGCGCCCGTTCGCCTCGAGGATCGCCAGGGCGACCCGCTCGGCGGTGATCGGCATGTCGGTGAGCCGCACTCCGACCGCATCGGCCACCGCATCGGCGATGACCGGCGCGGCGGCGATCATCGTGTGCTCCCCCACGCCCCGAGCCCCAAAGGGGCCGTCGGGCTGAGGGACCTCGATGATGATCGGGACGATCTCGTCGGGCACGTCCTTCGACGTCGGAATCTTGTAGTCGGTGAAGGTGGGGTTGAGCAGCCGGCCCTGCTCGTCGAATCGCATGTCCTCGTACAGCACGGTGGCCAGGCCCTGCAACAAGCCGCCGGTGATCTGGCCTTCGATGAGGGTGGGGTTGATCGCCCGTCCCACGTCGGCGGCCAGGGCCGCCTTGCGGACCCGGATCTTGCCGGTCTCCCGGTCCACCTCGACGACCACCCCGGCGGCGCCGACCGTGTAATGGACGTTGGGGTGACCCCCCTGGCTGGTCTCGGGGTCGCTGCGGGCCGAGGTGAACTCGGGCATGAACTTGCCGCTCCCCACGATCGGGCCGCCCCGGTAGGTGCCGTCCGACATCTCGATCCCGTCGATGACGAAGTCGGCGAGCGGCAGCTCGAAGTCGGGATCGGTGTCGCACTTCACCTTCTCGTCCTCGAGGTAGAGGGAATCCTCCTCGTAGCCGTGAGCGTCGTGCACCACCTGGTAGATCTTGTCCCTGGCCTCCTTCGCCGCGGCGGCCACTGCATTGCCGCAGGACCAGGTCACGTGCGAGGCGACCGTCTGCCACTCGTAGGGATTGCGATCGGTGTCGGGGGTCTCCACCCGGATCTTGGCGGTCGGCACCGACAGCACCTCCGAGGCCACCTGGGCCATCACGGTGAGGTACCCCTGGCCGAGTTCCATGCCCGACACCGTGATGTTGATGCTGCCGTCCTCGTTGAACTTCAGGAACGACGCCGACGAGGCGTTGGGGGGCATCGCCGGGGCCTTCCAGAAGAGGCACAGGCCCTTGCCGATCTCGACGTTGGGATCGTCCGAGGCCGCCGGGGTGCCCCAGTCGATGGCCGCGGCGGTTCGATCGATGGCCTCCCGGAGGCCGGACGGGTTCATCGGCTCCCCGTACGCCAGCGTGTCGCCCTCGGCGATGGCGTTGATGCGGCGGAACTCGACCGGATCAATGCCCAACCGTTGAGCCAGCCGGGTCATGTGGGACTCCAGCCCGAAATGGAACTCCGAGTAGCCGAATCCCCGGTAGGGGCCGCCCGGTGGCAGGTTGGTGTAGATGCACAGCGAATCGATCTTGACCGCCGGAACCCGGTAGGGGCCGGTGGCCGACAGCCCGGCGGCGTTGACGACGTTGGCCCCGTATTCGACGTAGGCCCCGGCATCCCAGTAGAGGGTGTGCTCGAGGGCCGTGATCGTGCCGTCGCGACGGGCTCCGACCTTGAGGTTGGCCACCACCCCCTGCCGCTGATAGGTGTTGTAGAACTCCTGCTCCCGGGTCCAGCGGACCTTGACCGGCCGGCCCTTCACCGCCGTCGCCAGGGCGGCCCCGATGATCTCCATGCTGACCCCGGCCTTGCCGCCGAACCCTCCGCCGACGTACGGCGTGATCACCCGGATGTCCTGGTGCGAGAAGCCCAGAGGAGCCAGCGCCTCGGCGAACACGGCTCGCTGGGTGTAGGGCGACTGGGAGGCGGTCCACAATGTGAGCCGTCCCGCCTGGTCGAGCCGCCCCACCACCACGTGGGGCTCGATGGCGCAGTGGGCGTAGCGGGGCACCGTGTAGGTGTCCTCCAGGATCACGTCCGCCTCGGCGAAGCCGGCTTCGAGGTCGCCCCGACGCGTCTTGCGCCAGTGGGAGATGTTGGTGCCGGCCTGGGGGAGGAACCAGGGCACCCGGGGATAGCTGCCCAGATCGGGGTGGATGAGCTCCGTCCCCTCGGAGATCGCCCCCAGGGGGTCGAGGATGGGATCGAGGACCTCGTACTCGACCTCGACCAGGGAGGCGGCCCGCTTGGCGATGCGGGCATTGCGGGCGATCACCGCCGCCACCTGCTCCCCGACGAAGCGAACCCGGTCCATGGCGAACACATGACGGTCCTGCATGTAGAGGCCGAAGGTGAAGGGGAAGTCGGCGCCGGTGACGACCTTCACGACCCCCGGTTCGGCCTCGGCCCGGGTGGTGTCGATCCGCACGATCCGCGCGTGGGCGTGCGGGCTCTCCACCACCGAGGCGTGCAGCAACGCCGGGCCGAAGTCGATGTCGTCGACGTACTCGGCGGCCCCGGTGACCTTGTCGAGTCCGTCGATCCGGGGCGCTCCGGTCCCGACGACCTGGAGGTCCTCCATGGCGTTGGCGGCATCGGCCTTGCCGACGTAGGTGTCCGTCACGGCGCTCCCCTCTCGATCCGGGCGGCTTCCAGCACGGCGTCGACGATGGGGATGTAGCCGGTACAACGGCACAGGTTCCCCGAGATGGCCTCCTCGACGTCGTGGCGACTCGGGTTCGGATCCTCCTGCAGCAGCTCGTGAGCGGCCAACACGATGCCCGGAGCGCAGAACCCGCACTGGAAGGACGACATCTCGACCATCGTGCGCTGCAGCATCGTGAGGCCCTCGCCCCCGATGCCCTCCAGTGTGACCACCTCGTGGCCGTCGGCCTCGACGGCCAGCACGAGACAGGAGCGGATGGTGTGGCCGTCGTAGAGGATGGTGCAGGATCCGCAGTCGCCACGCTCGCACCCGATCTTGGGACTCTTCACCCCCGCCTTCTCCCGAAGCACGTCGAGCAGCACCTCGGCCGGTTCGACCTCGAGGTTCCACACCTCGCCGTTGACGGTGACGTCGATCCTCATATCACCTGCTTTCCATACGGCGGACCCCCACCGGTGAGACGGGCCTCCGCCGCCGCGAGTCCCCTCCGCAGCATGACTCGGCACATGTGGGCCCGATACTCCTTGGTGGCCCGGACGTCGCTGATCGGCGAGATCACCTCGTCGACCAGCTCGTCGAGGCCGTCCAGCGAATCCTCGATGGCCCGGCCCTCGAGATGGGTCTCGATGGTCGGGGCCCGGAACGGTGTCGGCCCGACCGCCCCGAAGGCGACCCGGTAGCGGTGCTCGGGGAGCGCCAGCACCGCCACCCCGGCCTGCGCCAGATCCTCACCCCGATAGCGCGACAGTTTGACGTAGCACCCGCCGTGCGCACCGGGGATGGGGATGGTGACCCCGGTGGCGATCTCGCCGGGACCGCAAGCGGCTTCCCGGGGACCGAGGAACCACTCGCTGACCGGCGCCTCGCGGGGGCCGTCCGGCCCGGTCACCTGTACGACTGCGTCGTAGACCAGGAGGGCCGGGCCCCCGTCGCACGACGGCACCGCCGAGCACAGGTTGCCGGCCAGCGTCGCCCGGTTGCGGACTCCCACCGAGGCCACGGTGGCGGCTGCTTCGGCGAGCAGCGGTACCTCGGTGGCGACGACGTCGGAACGGATGAGGTCGCTGAACGTCACCAGCGAGCCGATCCGCAGCGTGCCGTCGGCGACCACGATGTCGGCCAGCCCTTCGATCTGCTTGATGTCGACGACCGCATCGGGGAAGACGGCGTCGTCGCGCATCCAAGGAACCAGGTCGGTGCCGCCGGCCAGGACCCGAGCACCGGGGTTCTCGTCGAGCATGGCCAGTGCCTCATCGAGGTCGCCGGGGCGGAGATAGGCGAAATCGTGGGAGATGGCCACTCGTCTATGCCTCCTCGTCTGATTCGATGGCCGCCAGCGCCCGCACTGCTTGAAGGAAACAGGCTACGGGAGCTTCGACGATTCCGGCGCCCACCATGCCCACGCCCGGCTCTTTGCCGGCGATCCCGGTGTTGATGACCGGCATCACCCCGGTGCGGACGACCCGGATCGCATCGATGCCGGTGGGAGTCCCCCGGGACTCGAGGAACGGAATCCGGTAATGAGGGTGCTCGACGAGCGTGATCTCGTACATCGCCAGGGTGCGCCGCACCGCATCGGCGGCGGTACCCCCGACGAACCCGACGATCGCCGGCGATGCCGCCATGGCGAACCCACCGAGCCCCACCGTCTCGGTGATCGCCGAGTCTCCCAGGTCGGGATTGGCGTCGGCAGCGGTGAACGAGCCCAGGTAGAGGCCGTCGACTTCCGGCGCGGGGGCGGTGAACCAGGCGTCGCCGGTCCCGGAGACGCGGATCCCGAACTCGGTCCCGTTACGGGCCATCGCGGTCACCAGGCTCGAACCCGCCACCCCGGAGGCGGCGTCGACCCCCACCTTGGCCGACGCCATCACCAGGTTGAGCATGAAGTGATCGTTGGCGTGCATGAAGCGAAAGACTTCGGCCCGATCTCGTGAGGGATCGTCTCCCTCGAGGAGGGCGGCGCCGAGTTCCCGAAGCAGCAGCGAGGTAGCGGCCCGGTTGCGATTGTGGCCGTCGTCGCCCATCTGCAGCGCCTGGCCGATGAGCGACCGCAGGTCGATGGGATCGATCCGCCGCAGGGCGGCGTCGAGGGTCGGAGCCAACACCCGCTCCATCCAGCGGAGCCGATCGATCACCTCCGGGGCGAACGCTCCATACCGGAGCACCTTGCCCAAGCCCTCGTTGAGCGTGGTGTAGGCCGCGCCGTCGCCATCGGCGTCGGCGACCACGGCCAGCGGCATCGAGGGTGAGATCACCCCCGCCATCGGGCCCACCGCCCGGTGGTGATGGCAGGGGGAGAGCTCGATCTCCGGCCCGAGGGCGACGGCCTCTTCGGGGGACGCCGCCAGTCCCTCGTAGAGCATCGCCCCCACCAACGCTCCCCGCATCGGCCCGCTGCAGTCCTCCCAGGCGATCGGCGGACCGGCGTGGAGAAAGGTTCGCTCGCCGAGGCCCAGCGCATCGCGGGCCACGCCGATGCCGGTGAGGACCGGGCGGACCCCCATCATGCGCTCCACGGCGATCCGATTGGCCTTATCGGTGCGTCGGTGCAGCGCGATCGTCGCCAGGGCGTCGCTGACCTCGTCGGGGGGCGGCCTCCATGCGGCGCGACTCACGCTGGCTCCCTGGGCTTCCAAGGCGTCGGCGAGGAGATCGACACCGGCGGTGGCCACCACCGGTTCGGCCGCGAGCAAACGGTCGATCATCGTGTTCCTCCCACGACTTCCACCGCGTGGCGGGCGGCAGCGGCGTTGGAGAGAAACACGGCCGCCCCGGCTTCGTTGAGCGCGGCCGCCTGGGCGTCCCGTCCCTGGGGATCACCCGAGCTCCCGCACAGCGAGACCACGATCCCCAAGCCCACTTCTTTGGCATCGGCGACGACCGGCGCCATCTCCGACGCCGGGTCGGGGTGGGCGCCGTGCCCGAGCACGACGTCGAGAAGGGCCACGCCGATCGAATCGTCGGCGGCCGTCTCGCCCAGGTGCTCCAGCCGGAGCCGTTGGTCGATCATCGGATGGGGCCGACCCCGGGTGTACTCGTCATCGCCGAAGTCGATCATGTCGGCCGCTGCGGCCTCGCCCAGCGTGCCGGCCACGATCATTCGGGCCTCGTCCCGCAGGGTCCCGCCCGAGAACAGGCCTCGCAGCGTCCCTTGTCGGGGGGTTTCGCCCCGGGTCGGCCAGACCGCCGGAGGGGTCGGCTCCCGGCCGAGCGCCCGCAGCGCCGCCGCCGCACCGTCCTCGAGGGTGGACTCGCCGATGAGACACAGCACGGTGGGTGTGGTGCACGCCGCCGCGGCGGCGGAGACCTCCTCGGCGACCTCGGGGGACGGAGGTTTGGAGACCACCACGATCACCTCGGTCGCCGGATCTTCGTCGAGCGCCACCAGGGCCTGCAGCGTGGCTCTGCCCCCGACCGCGTGTGACAAGTCCCGGCTTCCCGTCCCCAGGGCGTGGCGCACCCCCACCCCGGCGGCATCGAGGAGGCAGCACAGCTGCTGGATCCCGGTCCCGGAGGCACCGACGAGGCTCACCGGGCCGGGCCGAACGGCGTTGGCGAACCCCAGCCCGAGGCCGCTCACCACCGCCGTTCCACAATCGGGGCCCATCACCAGCAGACCCGCCTCGAGCCCCTGCTGCTTCAGGGCGATCTCCTGATGGACCGGGACGTTGTCGCTGAAGACCATCACGTGAAGGCCGGATGCCAGGGCCTCGGCCGCCTCGACGAAGGCATGGGGCCCGGGTACCGAGATCAGGGCGAGGTCGGCCCCGGCCCGGGCGGCGGCGGTCCCGATCGTGCGGGGCTCGGGTGCCGCCATGTCGCCGTCGCCCGCCGGAGTCTCCAGGGCCGCATCGAGTGCCGCCAAAGCCGGCGCGATCACGGCCTCGTCGGCCGCCCGCACCGCAACGAGCATGTCGTCCGGTGTCGTCTCGGCGACCTCGAACCCCAGGTCTTGCAGCAGCGTCAGGTTGAGATCCGTGGCCATGGCGACGAGCGCCGTCTCCACCCCGTCGACGCGCTGCACTGCGGCACTCGCTTGCATGAGGCGCACCGAGTCGTGGTAGGTGCGGCGCCGGACCTCGACGTGGGAGATCATCCGATGACCGCCCGAGCGCCGGCGGAGATCCCGGCGAGGATCGCCGGTCCGGAACTATGGCCGACGGCCTCGAGTCGCCCCGCCGCCGGAGCAATCGCCTCCCGACCGCACAGCGCCTCCAGGAAACGGGCCGCCGGATCGGCCACCTCCCCGCGGCAGCCATGCCGCAGCAGCGCCGCCGAGAGCGCGGTGGTTCGTGTCGCAGCGCGAACACCGATCGGGCCGGCGACGGCCCCCACGATCTCCGAATCCCGCCCGACCGCTTCGCCGAGAAGGGCATGGGCCGCCAGAGCACCGGCCAGGAGGTCGTCGCCCCACGGCGTGAGCCCGTCGCCCCGGCCCAGCAGCCGATCGGCGACGGCGAGGACCTGCTCCGGATCCCCGCTCTGCAACGCGACGTGCAGACCACCGTCACCGAACACGGGAGCACCGGCGGCGGCCAGCCGATCGGCGATGACGGATTCGGTCACCACCGGCAGCACCGGACGGGGATCCCACCACCGCAGCGGCCGGATCCGCACCCCTGAGATCGACACCTCACCGTCTCCGACCGCCACCGGAGCGCCGACGCGGACTGCCTCGGCCCCCCGGCCGAGCGAGATCCCATTGGGGAGGCGCACCGCGGCCGGGTCGGCGAGCAGCAGCACCTCGTCGTCGACACCGACCCAGGCGGCCCGTCCCGAGACCCCGAGCACGACCCCCGATCGCCGCGACCCCTCGATGAGCGGAGCCACGGCGATGCTGGCCGCCGCAGTGACGACCGGTGCGGTGGTGCTCGGAATCGTGTGGGAAACGGTCAAGACACGTCGACGATGGCCGCCACCGGACCTCCGCCGGCCGGACCTTGATGGAGCGCCGCCACGGAGACGAACACGGCCGGGTCGCCGACCGCCGCCGCCACTACACCGCCGACCGCACCTTTGATGTGGCGGTGGTGGTGAACGTCGCTGTCGTCGAGCGACACCTGGCGGCGGCCCCGAACCCGGGCCGTCGGATCCGCCTCGCACTTGAGGAAGACGTTGACCAGCCGCCCGTCGAGGTCCTCGGCCCGGGCCCGCTCGGGCAGTTCCAGGCCGGCGGAGCGGATCGCCTCGTAGACGCCCTCGAAGTCGAGCGCATCGTCCATGACGCTGTGGCCGATGCGGTACGGTCCGCCCGCTCCCGGCGCATTCCCGACCAAGACGATCTGAGCGCGATCGAGTTCGACACCCGAGGAGCACGAGGCCACCGCCGAAAACAGCGAGGTGTCCTTGCCTATGGCGTCGGCGGTGGGCATGTCGATCTCCCCGAGTGCGACCGCGATCCCGAGCGCCGTGGTGCCGTTGGAGAGATTCATCGACTCGAGCGGCTCCTCGGTCCACACCGTGTGGCCCCGGGATTTGGCGTCGTTGATCGTCTCCATGGTGAGCAGCGGGGTCTTCGTCTGCACGTAGTGGACGTCGGCCGGATCGGTGATCGCCGCCTCGGCCATCGCCTGCTTGACCCCGGCGGCGACCTTCTCCACCATCGCCGGCCGGCCGATGTCTTCCGGCAGGATCCGCTCGCTCATGGCGAACCCCACCGCCAGGCGGGTCTCCTCGGCGGGACCGGTTGCGGCGTTGCGAGCGAAGACCGTGGCGTGTGGGGTGAGGATGCCGTCGGTGCCGCCCGACCACACCATGGGAATCTCAGCGATGTCCGCCTCAGTGCGGGATCCCCTTTCGAGGAGCACCTTGCGGAAGGCTTGATCGGCCAGGATCCGGGTGAAGTCGTTGACGCCACCGTTGCCTTCGGTCTTCCCGACCACGGCGATCACCTCGTCGGCGGCGAAGACCCCCTCATCGATGAGCCGGGCCATGCCCGAGGCATCGGAGACGCTCTCCAATACGACCTTGCGTACCTCGATGGCCATTGGATCAACCCTTTCGAGAACGAACAGGCCGAATCTACCCAAGGGCCGGGGGGTCGGTGTGCCGCAAAGGTGATGCGCCAGCCCCTACGCTCATGGCGGCGATCCCGCCGAGAGGTGAGCACGTGACGTTCGACATCGGGTTGACGCTGGGCATCGTCGTCGTGGCGATCGTGTTGTTCGCCACCGAGAAGCTGCGGGTCGATGTGATCGCCCTCTTGGTGCTGCTCACGGTGACCCTCACCGACCTCGTCGAACCGGCCGAGGCGTTCGCCGGATTCGCCAACCCTGCGGTCATCACGGTCTGGGCCGTCTACATCGTCTCCGCCGGGTTGCTGCTCACCGGGGTGGCCGACTGGATGGGGCGCGGGCTCATCCGCATGGCCGGAAGCAGTGAGACCCGACTGATCGTGGTGATCATGGTCGTCTGTGGGGTCACGTCGGCCTTCATCAACAATGTGGGGGCCACCGCCATGCTGCTCCCGGTGGTGATCGGGGTCTCCCGCCGGGCCAAGGTGCCGGTCTCGAAGCTGCTGATCCCCTTGTCGTTCGCCTCACTGCTGGGCGGCAACATGACCCTCATCGGGACCCCGGCCAACATCCTCGGGGCCGAGATCCTCGTCGAGCGAGATCTCGAGAGCTTCGCCTTCTTCGACTTCACGCCGATGGGCTCGATCGTGTTCGTCGTCGGCATCGCCTACATGGCCCTGCTGGGCCGACGCCTGCTCCCGGTGCGGGAGTCGCCCGAGGATCCCGAGGTGCTGGTCCGACGGATTCGCGACTACATCGGCGAGGCCCGAGTGCCGGAAGGCAGCAGCCTCGTCGGCAAGACCTTGGGCGAATCCCGACTCGGGGCCGACTACGACCTCACGGTGATCTCGATCGTGCGGGGGGACCGGACCATTTCGAGGATTCGCGCCGACGTCCGCATTGCCGAGGACGACACCCTCCTCCTCCAGGGTCACGCCCCCGAGTTGCTCCGCGCCCAGGAGGAGCTCGGCCTGACGGCCGGATCGGGTCCGCGGCCCGATCTGAGCCGCCTCGAGGACGGTGAGACGCTGGTGATCGAGGCCACCCTGGCACCCAACACCCACCTGGAGGGCCGGACACTGCGACAGGTGTTGTTTCGCGACGCCTACGGCTTCGACGTGCTCGCCATCTGGCGCCGGGGTGCCGTGATGA
Source organism: Acidimicrobiia bacterium (assembly GCA_041551965.1). Lineage (GTDB taxonomy): Bacteria > Actinomycetota > Acidimicrobiia > Spongiisociales > UBA11373 > JBFELU01. The sequence goes on along the minus strand of JBFELU010000011.1, from coordinate 3,511 downwards.
CCCGCCGCCTGCCCGATCTGCCGCTGCAGTTCGGCGATGCGCTTCTGCTCCGGGGACCCGCTCGCCGGGTCGAAGCCATCCGGGACGGCGACGAGTTCCTGGTGCTGGAGCCGGTGTCGCAGAAGCCGCTACGGCGCAGCAAGGCGCCGATCGCAATGGGCGCGATGGCGCTCATGTTGCTGCTCGTGCTCGCCTTCGACGTGTCGATCGCCACCGCCATGGTGCTGGCTGGGATGGTGATGATCGTCACCGGGTGTCTCACCATGGACGAGGCCTACGCCAACATCGATTGGCGCACGGTGTTCCTGGTCGCCGGGATGTTGTCGCTGGGGACCGCCATGGAGAACACCGGGACGGCCCAGTACGTGGCCGACGCCATGTTGGATCTGTTCGGAGGGATGGGTGACCTCGGGGTCCTGGCCGGGATCTACCTGCTTGCTGCCCTCATCACCCAGCCGTTGTCGAACGCCGCCGCAGTGGTGCTCATCGTGCCGATCGCCATCGACGTCGCTCTGAGTCTGGGAGCCAACGTGCAGCCGTTCGTGTTGGCCACGGTGATCGGAGCCTCGACCTCGTTCCTCACCCCGGTTGGCCACAAGGCCAACGTGCTGGTGTTCGGTCCCGGCGGGTATCGCTTCTTGGACTACACCCGGGTGGGCGCGCCGCTCACCGTCGCCATCTTCGCCGCCCTGATGCTCACGCTGCCGGTGATCTGGCCGCTGTAGGTCGGTCGGTCACTCTTCGGCGAGGAGACCCTTGAGAACCGCACTCTCGATCATCGCTTCGAAGGTGGGGCGGTACCGGTCCAGGTCTTCCGGTGCCACGAAAGCAGTGAGGAAGAAGGCGGTGGCCGGTCCGGTGACGACCCGGGCATCGAATTGGGCGAAGTCCTCACCGGCGGCCGTCACGATCTCGGCGGGATGGCCCAGCATCGTGGTCGCCACCGAATCGAGTTGCTCCAAGTCCCACACCTCCATGCCGTCGGCGAGGTCCTCGGCGAGCGGCACGTCCAGAGAGGGCGCGTTGAGGAGATACCCGATAAAGATCTGCACCTGGCCGGATTCGAGCCCGCGTCCCGGCACCAGGCCCGGTTCGGAGGCGACCTGGAACCCGCCGGGGAGGTCTCCCGTGACCATCCACCCGTCGGGCAAGCCGACGTCGGCGTACGCCCATTCGTACACCCTGGTCAGCAGCAACGGCTCGAAGGCGGTCTCGTCGGACGACGCGGAGTCGCCGCCGCCGCATCCGGCGACGAACAGCAGGGCCAGCATCGCCATTCCCGCCCGGCCGCCGGCACCGACCACCAGTATCTCCCTCACCCAACAACAGGGCCCGATGCTCATCGTGCCTCCCCAGGAGAGCCCCGGTAGAGCCGAAGGTCCATGATTGTTCCGTCGCGTAGCCTTCGGTGGGAAGAGGAGGGCGGCAGATGGGGCGCACGATCGCATCAGCCCGATGGCGGCTGCGGGCGACGCTCCTCATCGGGGGCGTCCTGTTGGCGCTGGTGGCATCGTTTGCCGTCGCGACTCAGAAGCGGCACATCGAGGACGACCTCTCGACGAGGGCCCGCGCGGCACTCGAGGAACGCGGCATCACAGTCGAGCACGTCGAATTCGAGGGACGGGACGGGGTGTTGCGCGGTGCGGTCGCGTCCCATGGGGACCGCCTCGCCGCCGTCGAGATCGTGTCCTCGTTGCGAGGGGTCCGCGCCGTCGTCGATGAGATGGTCGTGCGCAACGACCCCGCGCCTTCACCGGAGGACCCCCAGACCACCCCCCGCGTCGTCGAACCGCAGATCCACGACCCGCCGGGGAGCACGACGTAGCCATGTGGTACCTGATTGGCCAGATCTTTCTTCTTCTCCTGATCGCGGCAGCCGTGGGCTTCGCTCTCGGTTGGGCGGTGCGCCATTGGTGGCCGACCCGACGCTGGAAGGCGATCGAGAGGGAGTGGAGTGACAAGCTTGCCGCCAGTGAGGAGCAACTCGATCAGGCACAGGTGCGGCATGACGAGTTGAGGGAAGCCCTGGCCGCTGCGGTCGGCGATCTCGCTTCCCTGCGATCCGAACGAGAGGACCTGAGGTCCAGGTTCGATGAGCTGGAAGATGCGCTCGTGGCCACCGTGGGGGAATTCGCGGCCCTGCGCGGCGATCGGTCGCAACTCAAGGCTCGGCTGGATGAGTTCTTTCAGGTCGTCCTCACCAAGGACGCCGAACTCGAATCCCTGGGTTCCACGCGCGCCAATCTCGTCGATCGCCTGGAGGGCCTGGAAGGGACCTTGCGCACAGAGGCGTCGGGACTCGAATCACTTCACTCCAGACACGACTACCTCACGGATCGCGCCGAGGACCTGGCGAGATCGTTGGAGGCAGCCAAGACCGAATTGGAGGCGATCGGCGCCGAGCAGTCGGATATGGCCACGCGCATCGAGGAGTTGAAGGACGGTCTGGACGAACGGCAATCCCGATTGGCGTCGTCCGCGGCCGAACGTACCGAACTGCGCGAGCGAATGGATGAACTCGAACGCGGACTCGACGTCAAGAACGCAGAGATGGAGGCACTGCGCTCTCAACGCGACCGTCTCCAGGAGCAACTGGCCACTTTCGACCGCAGTTTCACCACCTTGACCACCGACCTCGAGGGGCTCGAACCCGAACGCGAGAAACTGCTGACCCGACTCGAGACCTTCGAGCGCTCCCTGTCGGCCCGGGACGACCTGGTGCGGAGCCTGGAGATGGAGCGCCTCGATCTCCAGAAGCGGGTTGAAGAACTCGAAACCGCACTCACCACCAAAGAAGGCGAACTCGACACCCGCAGCACCCAAGCCACCGACCTCCACAAGCGAATCAAAGAACTCGAAACCGCACTCACCACCAAAGAAGGCGAACTCGACACCCGCAGCACCCAAGCCACCTATCTCCAACGACGCATCAAAGAACTCGAAGCCACCCTCACCACCAGGGACCGCGAGCCGGAGCACACACCCGCACGCAGCGGAAGGGGCCCAATCGGCGGCAGGAGATGGATGGGAACCGGCAGCGGCGCCGCCGAATCACGCCAGGAGCCCGGCCCGGCGACCCAGGCGGAGGCGGCCGAATCCGAGCGCGGCGATCAGCAAGCCAATGAAAGATCCACCCTCTTCGACCTCGGCACCCCCGAGTCGGAGGCGGGGGAAGCGCCGGCGGCGGCCGTCAGCGAGGACCAGGAAGCCGAGAAGAACGAGGCGCGCCGGGCGGTAGTCGAACGCTTCACGGGCGGCTCCAGAGCCGACCCCGACGACCTCACCGTGCTCACCGGTGTTGGGCCGATGACGCAACGCCTGCTCAATGCGATGAACGTATTCACCTATCGGCAGATTGCCTCGTTCACGGCGGAAGACACGGAGAACGTCGCCGTGGCCATCGGATGGACGCCGGATCGAATCGAACGCAACAACTGGATCGAGGACGCCAGGGCTCACCACTTGAGAATCCACGGCGAGGAGACCTGAGAGCCGTTCCCTCCGGGCGGTG
>JBFELU010000010.1:0-54357 GCA_041551965.1 Acidimicrobiia bacterium | reverse complement strand
CCGGAGGACAACCCGTTCGCCGGGGGCGGCGGGTCGCCGGAGATCTGGGCCTACGGGCTGCGCAACCCGTGGCGCTTCTCGGTCGACGGAGGCGACGAGCTCGTCTACATCGGCGATGTGGGCCAGGAGCAGTGGGAGGAGATCAACGTCGTGCCGCTGTGGGCTCCGGGCGCCAACTTCGGGTGGCCCAACATGGAGGGCACCGAGTGCTTCCTCACGGCGGAATGCGACAACCTCGACCTGCGCCTCCCCGCCCTGGAGTACGACCACGACGACGGGTGCTCGGTGATCGGAGGTTTCGTGTATCGAGGTGCGGCGATCCCCGAGCTCCTCGGGCACTACTTCTATGCCGATTGGTGCGGCGGTTGGGTCCGGTCCTTCCGCTACCTCGACGGGTTGATCACCCAGGAGGAGGACTGGTCGGAGGACCTCGGGGAGATCGGCATGATCGGCTCGTTCGGCGTCGACGGGAACGGGGAGCTGCTGGTGATCACCACCGACACCGGCATGGTGGCGCGCATCGTGGCGGTGCGAGAGTGACCGTCCGGAGGTGGCTGCTCGTCCTCGGCCTGATGGGCGTGGTCGCCACCGCCGTCCTTCTCGTCACGCCCGTTGCCAACGAGTACTCCGACCGGGGCGGCCGCAGCGACGCGACCGTGGACTGCGGTTCGGTGGTCTTCCCGGCCGAGATCAGTGACCCCGGGGATCTGGAGGACTGCCGGGAGCATCGCCGCACCCGGGGGATGATCGCCACCGGGGTGGCCGGGTTGACCGCCTCGATGGTGGTCGGTGTGCTGTGGGCCGGGCGCCGGTCGATCTAGGAGTCGCCTCCGAGAGCGAGCGGAAGGCCCGACCGGTGCGGGATCGCCTTCTCCCCCGCTCCCCCGGGCACCATGACATCCGGCGCACTCCGCCTCGAAGGCGTACTCGCCGTTCTCGGAATAGCCCACGGGGAGCTGATCGCCGGCGACACGCCGAAAGGCGGCGGGAGCGGGTACGTGATCGAGGGATACCGGGCCGGCCGGGCTACTCGCTCTGGGTTCCCGGGGCGAGGTAGCGGGTCCGCTTGAACGGCTTGACCTGGACCGCGATGTCGTCGCGGAGCAGGTTCCCCGAGATGTGCATCAGCGTGTCGCCGAAACCGGGATCGATTCCCATGCTCGCCAGACAGGGGAAGTGATGATGCAACATCCCGCCCTCCTGCTCGGCGTCGTCCGCCGAGACGCCGACGAGGCCGGCGGCGACGTGCTGCGCACATCCGCACACGGCGTCCCGCTTCACCGAGGCCGCGACGATCGTGCGGGTCGTGGGGTCCACCGTGAGATCCAACTCCGGCTTGCCGAAGTGGCGGGCGAACGCGCCGATGAGCGGGTCCTCGTAGTCGACCCACTCCCCCCTGCCGATGAGGTAGCGGGATTCGGTGAGCGAGCACAGCGGCTTGGGGGTGGCGCAGGCGACCCCGTCCTTGGCCAGCCACCCCTGCAGCTGGCGGGCCAGGCCGCGCGGGAGCCAAGCCTCGCTGTCGATCGGAGCCAGCACCGCCGAGGCGCCGCACACCCGGGCCACGTCGGGCAGCAGCTCGGCCACCCCCTTGTGCTCCTGAAACGCCAGCACGAGGTCCGCCGCCGGGAGATCCTCGGGGACCCAGTCCTCGGGGTAATCGATCACGATCGGCAGCGCGGTGGGAGCCCGCCAGATCTCGACCGACCAGGTCTCGGGCCCGTGATCCCGGATGTTGCCGGCGTGGCGCTCCCCGTAATCGCCGGTGACGACGGCGAGCATCCGGATAGGGGTCATGCCACTACAGGATGCCTTCGAGCATCCCAAAGACCGCCCGGCAGGCCTCGGAGTCTTCGGGCAGCTCGATCAGGGGCTTGCCGGCGACGTCGAACTCGCCGATCTCGGGAACCTCGGGGATGGTGCCCAGCAGCGGCACGTCCATGGCGTCGAGACGCGCCCGCAGGGGCTCGGGTAGCTGTCCGGGGGCCCGATTGACGATCACGTAGGCGTTGTCGACCTCGATGTCCAGCTCGGTACGCAGTGACCCGATGCGCTCGGCCGCCACGATCCCCCGTTGGGTCGCATCGGAGACGATGAAGAGGTGGTCGACGTTGCGCGTCGTGCGCCGGCTGAGATGCTCCATCCCGGCCTCGTTGTCGATCACCACGTAGCGGTAGGCGTCGCCGATCGTGTCGATCACTTCACGCAGGTTGTGGTTGACCGCGCAGTAGCACCCCGGTCCCTCGGGGCGGCCCATGGCGATGAGGTCGAAGTGAGTGCCCTCCTCGACCGAGGAGCGGATCTCGTAGTCGAGGTACTCCCGCTTGCTGACGCCCCCGGGGAGGCCGCCCATGGCGGCGCCGCCGGACGTGAGGGAGGCTTTCACTTCGGCGAGCATGTCCTCGCGGATGTCGCCGACGGTCCAGTCGAGGCCCAGCCCGAGCGCCATGTTGAGGTTGCTGCTCGGATCGGCGTCGATCGCGAGCACGGCGCCGTCGCGACGTTCCGCCAGGAACTTGATGGTGAGGGCGGCCACGGTGGTCTTCCCGACCCCGCCCTTGCCGGCCAAGGCGATCGTGATGCTCATGAATCCTTCTTCGCGGACTCGCGATCCAGGGCGTCGGCGATCCGTGCCGCCGCCTCTCTCATCGAGGGAACCGCAGCGTAGACGGATATGCCGCTTCGGTCGGCTTCCACGACGGCAGGCTCCTCGGGGAGATGGCCCAACACGGACAGGGTCGATTCGGCTTCCAGGAACTCCAGGTCGCCGTCGTCTCGAACTCGATTCCCCACCAACCACAGCCGCTCGATGCCGATCTCGGTGGCCATTCCCTGGATCTGGCTGGCGGTGCCCAGGCTGCGCCGGGTGGGCTCGGCAACGACCACCATCGCGTCGACGAAGTCGGCGGTGGCCCGGCCCAGGTGCTCGACCCCGGCGTAGAGGTCGAGGATCAACACGTCGTCGTCTCGGAACAGCAGGTGGGTGAAGAGGGTGCGGAGCATGGCGCTCTCGGGGCAGATGCAGCCCCCGCCGGCCTCGACGGATCCCATCTCGAGGAGCCGAACGCCCTCGTGTCGCACGCTGAAGCGGTCGGGGATGTCGTCCACCTTGGGGTTGAGGGTGAAGAACCCTCCCATGGCGCCCGGCTTGGCGCCGGTCCGCTCCTCGATCAGCTCCTCCATCTCTGCGATCGGAGCGAGCTCCTTGCGAAGCGCCCCCGGGAAGCCGAGCGCCTCGGCCAGGCAGGGGGCCGGGTCGGCGTCGACTGCCAGCACCTCGCGACCTCTTGCGGCATAGGTCTGAGCCAGGAGGGCGGCGACCGTGGTCTTTCCGACCCCACCCTTGCCGGCGATGGCGAGCTTCATGCGCGACGACCCCTCTTCCTCGTCATGTGTCTCATTCTCCCCGAGCCTGTTACTGCTGCAAGTAGGAGTCGGCGTAGATGACCTCGTTGAGCAGGATCTGGATGGTCTTCCAGACGGCGACCTGCTCCGGGTCTTCCATGTCGACGTCGTCGGCCGTGGGGCGCTCCATGGCGGCGATCCGATCGGCGATCGCGAGGTAGAGCTTCCCCATCGGCGTCGAGCCGTCCCGCTCCTCGACGATCCGGACGACCTCCTTGAGATCGTCGTCGAAGGGATCCGCAATCATCATCTGTAGCCCGACCCCCATCAGCATGGCGAGATAGACCCGGTTGATGAGCGAGCGGTTGTCGTGGGGCACCGCATTGGACACGTTGGAGAGCCCGACGGAGATGGGCGGGGGAGGATCCCAGGCGTACTGCAGGGTGCGAACCGCCTCGATCAGCTCCGGGCAGTACTCCTGACACCCCGAAACCGTGAGCACGAGGGGGTCGATGATCAGATCCGCCACCGGGAAATCGATCTCGAGGGCCCTCGGGATCAGCTGCTCGAGGGCGATCGTCACCCGGGCATCGGCCGAGACAGGAATGCCCGCTTTGCCCATGGTGAGCGCGACCAGACGGGCGTTGTGCTCCTTTGCGAGCAGGGGCACCTTCTCGAGGCGCTCCTCCTCGGCCGAGGTGGAGTTGATGATCGGCTGAGCCTTGGTGACCACCTTCAGGCCCGCCTCGATGCCCTGCAGGTTGGTGCTGTCGAACACCAGCGGGACGTCGGTCACCTCCTCGACCACCTCGACCATCCACGGGAAGACCTCGGCCCAGTCCTTCTTGCGAGGACCCAGGTTGATGTCGAGGGCCGCCGCACCCGCCTCGACCTGCTTCACGGCCAGCTCCTGGAAGAACTCGCCATTGCGGTCGGCCAGGGCCGCCTTCACCTTGTCGGAGATGATGTGGATGTTCTCGCCGATGATGTACATGGTGGGTCCTTCCTAGGTCATCGCCGCCGCCACGGACGGGAAGCGGGAGAGATCGGTGTGTGGGAGGAAGAGGGCCGACGTGAACGCCTCATAGAAGGAATTGTCGGCCGAAAGCTCGATGTAGGTCATAGACGCCGCGATGCTGTGGATCGCCGCGTGCGACTCGGAGTCGATCAGGGCCAGGTAGGCGCCCATGACCGAGGTGTTGCCGAGGAAGTCGAAACGGTCCCACGGCATGTCGGGGAGGAGGCCGATGTCCACTGCCTTCTCCACGTTGATGTACTTCCCGAAGGAGCCTCCGATGAGCACCCGCTCGACCGATTCGAGAGGTATCCCGACGCCGTCGGCGAGCACGTTGAAACCGGCGTAGATGGCCGCTTTGGCCCGCATCAGGTTGTCGACGTCCACCCGGGTGACGGCGATGTCGACGTCCCCCTCGGCCTCTTCGGCCCAGGCCACGACGTACTCGGCGCCGTGCTCACCCTGGCGTATCCGGGGTGTCTCGAGGGTGGTGTTGAGGTTCCCGCCCTTGTCGAGGATGCCGGTGAGGAACATCTCGGCCACCAACGAGATGAGGCCGCTCCCGCAGATGCCTCGCGGGGCGACGTTGCCGATGACTCGGTAGGTGGGCTCGGCCGTTTCCCCGTTGATCCACACCTCCTCGATGGCTCCCCGGGCGGCCCGCATCCCGTGGACCACCCCGGCCCCTTCGAAGGCGGGCCCGGCCGAGCAGGCACAGGTGACCAGCCAGTCGGACGAGCCGAGCACCATCTCCCCGTTGGTGCCGACGTCGATGAACAGCGTGGTCTCGGACGAGCGGGTGAGGCCCGAGGCGAGGACACCGGCCGTGATGTCGGCTCCCACGTAGCTCGCCACTCCCGGGAGCACGTCCACCGAGGCCGCCGGATGGATGCCCAGCCCGATCTCGGCGCCGGTGACCGGAGGCGGGTCGTTGACCGGCGTGATGAAGGGCTCCAGGCGGATGGTCTCGGCGGGTATCCCCAGCAAGAGGTGCATCATGGTGCTGTTCCCGCTGACGACGGCTTTGACGATGTCGTGGACGTCGGCGCCGGCTCGCGTGCAAGCCCGCTCGATGAGCCCCTCGATCGTGGTGAGGACCAGCGAACGGAGCTCGGCTGCTCCGTCGTTCTTGGCTGCAAAGATGATGCGGGAGATCACATCCTCTCCGCGGGCGATCTGCTGGTTGTACTCCCCCACCTGGGCCGCCACCTCGCCGGTCTCGAGATCGATGAGCCATACCGTCACCGTGGTCGTGCCGACATCGATGGCCAGGCCCCACAGCCGGGTGTCGGCCGCAGCATCAGCGGCCTCGATGCGGATGACCCGGCCTCCCCGATCGTGATCGACCGTGACGGCCACCCGCCAGCCCGCATCACGCAGCAGGGGCCCGAGCCGACGCAAGTCCTCGAGGCTCACCTCCGGTTCGTCCAGTCCGCTCTGGAGGCGCAGGGCGGTGATCACCCGCGACCAGTCGTCGGTCTGATCGTCCATGGTGGGCGCGGTCAACTCGAGGTGATAGCGCCGCACCGTCTGGGCCGTGCCGGGGTCGTAGCCGGCGGGGACCGCGATCTCGGGGGCGATGTGGTCGGTGGTCAGCAGCCGCTCGATCGCTTCGGGGGGCGGCACCGAGACCGCAACGTCACCCTCGACGACCGTTTGGCAGGCGAGGGCGATCCCGGCATCGATGTCGGCTTGGGAGAGCCGCAGGGTGCTGCGGCGCCGGACGCGGCCGTCGGTGACGGTCACCGCACAGCGCCCGCAACGGCCCTGGCCACCGCACGGTTGCTGGATTTCGACTCCGCAGGAGCGGGCGGCCTCGCTGAGCAGGGTGCCCGTGGTGACCCGAATCGGCTCCGGGCCGGTGTCGAACGCGACGGTGTGTTCGGAGGTTCCCGACGTTTCCGCTATGCAAGCACCGCCTTCATGAAGGCCGGGAGGTCGACAGCCTCACGGGGGCCGACCTTGACATCCCAGTCGGGGAGCTCCTCCTCGAGTTCCCCGGACAGGACCGCCACGTGGCCCGGCAGCACGATCGTCTTGGCATCGACCTTGTCGGCGACACCGTATTCCTTGACGCTCTTGGCGATACGCTCGGCGTCGAACTTCCCGGCCGCCCAGGCGGTGAGCACGCTCATGCCCTCGGCGTCGGTCACCACCAGCCAGGCGGGGAGCCCCGAGCTCTCGACCTCGTTCGCCACGCTGAAGTAGGTGATGCTGAAGTTGGTGGTCACGAGCACCGGATCACTCGGCTTGGGGTCGTTGATCTCGTACACCGCCGGCAGCACCTGGATCGGCTTCTGCGGGTCGGTGTAGATGTTCTCCCGCAGCACCAAAAGCGCGTAGGCCAGCTCCGGGGTGAAGGTGTCGACGACCACGAACCCGGCGTACTTGGCGATCGCCTGGGCGGCGGCTGCGGCCTCGAGGCCGTCGGCGGCGTCGCCGGCGAAGGCGATCGTCGGGTAGCCGAGCGGGCGGAAGTTCTTGAGGGCGAGCCGCCGGATCTGGGTCTGGATCGCCAGCCGGGAACCGAGACCCGACGACGTGGGGTGGAGGACCAGACTCTCGACCCCGGCGTCGCCCAACTTCTCGGCGAGATCGGCCAGAGTGTCGAGGTCGGGTGCGGAGACGGCCACCGGCGCCCCGCGACCCGTGGCGAGGCCGGCCACGGCCTCCCAGTTGTCCGCGGTGGCGCCGACCAGCAACGGCACTTCATCACCGTCGAGGACGCCGAGGCCCGCTTCCAGCACCGCCGGATCGTCCGACACCAGCACCAAGGGCAGACCGCTGGCCCCGCGAACCGCCTTGATGGCCTCGGCAAAGGCGTCCGGCGAGGAGCCCTGCACCGCAAACCCGTCGAGCTTGAGCTCGAGGCCGACGTAATCCACCAGAAAGGCATTCACGGCGGCCGCCTTCTCGGCGATGGCGGCCGCCTCGTCTGTATCGGAGACGCGCACGAACACGCCGGGGCGGTTGTAGAAGGTCTTCTCGTGGCGAAACAGGACGACCTCGTTACCGGCCTTGGCGTCTCCCCCAGCGGCCTTCAGCTCGATGAGGCGGATCGGAGGGGCCGACGACTCGGCGAGCTTCGCCTTCGACTCCTCCGTCACGTAGGGGCAGTCGTCGAGTTCGACCTGCTTGGCGGCGAGCTTCATGGAGAAGGCCAAGCAGGTGGGGAACCCGCATTCCTTGCAGTTCGTCTGGGGAAGCAGTTTGTAGATCTCGATGCCTGACAGCGCCATGGTCCTCTCCTACACCTCGGTCATCAGCTCGGCGATGGCCTTCTTGACGTTCGCCAGGCTCTCACGGTGGCGCAAGACGACCACGTCTGCGCCGGCCTCGATCAGAGAGACGGCGGTGATCGTCTCCCAGTGCACTCCCCGGGATGCCCAGTCGCCCCAGGCTTCGGGCACCCCTTCCCCGACTTTGGCCTCCTTCGTCTTCCAGGCCTCGAATCCGGGATGGACCAACAGCGGCAGCTGGGTCATCGCATCCCCCTGCAACGCCGCGAGGCGCAGCCGCTCCATCACCGAGTACCCGTACTCGATGCCGTAGCCGAGAGCCCCGGTCGTGGGGTCCATCACTATTCGTTCCAGGGGCAGACCCATGTCGGTCATGAGGATGTTGAGTTGCTTGGCGAGATTGACGTCCATCGGCGTCCGACCCAGCACGAGGTGGTCGTTCGCCATTGCCGCGGCCACGATGGTGCGGTAATTGCCGTCCTCACAGAGGCCCAGGACGAGCCGTTCGCCCTTGGTGGCCTCGGCAACGGGCACGAGGATCTCGTTGTCGACGTCGGCCTGTCCGGGTCCGAGCACCACCAACGGCAACCCGGTTGCTTCGAGCACCGCCTTCGTGGTGGCGACGGCAAAGTCGGCGGTGACCGGCTCCCCATCGGGACCGGTCAGCCGGAACTGGAGCTCGATCAGGTCGGCGCCGGCCTCTTCGCAGGCCGCCGCCCAAGCGGCAGGATCGTCGACGACGTCGCCCCACGAACCCAGCAGAACCTCCGACCAGTCGGTCGGCCGGAAGGGCGTCATCTCGAGCCCGATGACCGGCGGGTGCGGCATCGGTGCCTCGAACTGCATGAAGGGCAGCGTCGCTTCTCCGCCGATCGTGACGGTCGACGTTCGCGTCCCTCCGTCGTCGCCGGTTGCTCCGAGGGACACGGTCTTGACCGCTCCCGGCCACTTGTCGTGTGGGATCTCAACGGGCATGCGCGTTCACTCCTGGGGAGGTCGTTCGTTCGCTGCGGTTGTCGATGATGTCGGTGTCGTCGATGACGCCCTCATGGAATCAGAAGATCGGGTCCATCGTCAGAGCCGGATGACCCTTCTCCTCCATCCACACCAGCAGCTCCTCCACGGTGGACACCGAGCGCTCGTCGGCGATCTTGTCGATGAGACCGCTGTCTCCTTCGCGATCGGCGACGACCGCCAACTCCTCGGCCATCGACTCCTTGAGGAACGTGCTCATCCAGACGACCCGTTGGAAGCCGCCGTCCGACGAGATGAACTTGGGGCTGATCAGGTAGAACTTCCCCACACCCATGACGCCCGGAGTCTGGAGACCGCCGCCGGCGATGCCGGCGAGCGTGCTGAACGTCATCCCCGCCGGAGTCATGCTGGTGTCCTCCCGGCTGACGACCATCACGCCGTTGGCTTCGGGGATGAGCATCACGATGCACTCGAAGCAGCCGCAGGCCGTCATGGGGTTCTCCATGATCGAGTACATGGCGACTTCTTCGACCACGCCGTGGGAGCCCACCTTGGCGTAGTCGTTGGTCCCCTCCCAGTAGCCCTTCTCGGGATCGGTCACCCTGCCGACCTTGATCGGCTGGTTGGGTCCCGTCGGGTTGATGTTGAAGGAGGCCTTGCAGTCGAGCCAGTTGTAGGCGCCACACAGACCGAGGCGCTCCGGGCTCACGATGCACACGTGGTTGGGGGCGAACGACTGGCACAGTGTGCACGAGTAGAACTCGTCGACTGCATCGTCGGTGAGATTGGCGAGCCGCTTGTTGCGATAGTCGTAGGCCTCGCGAGCCGTCCCCAGCCAGGTCTCGACCTCGGCGGGTTTGGTGTAGATCTTCACCTGCACCTTGTCCACGATGGCGCCGAAGTCGCTGTGGAAGCGGGCATGGAGGATCTTGCCGAAGTGCTCGAGGTCGAAGCCGGCGTCGGTCGCCTTGTCGGAGAGACGGATCCAGGTGATATCTCGCTGGCCGATGTGCTGCACACCGGAGGCACCGTTGACGAAGTAGTGGATCTGGCGCTCGAGGACCGGCTCGAAATCCTCCTCCATCTGGCGCCCGGCCACCTCGACCACGATGCCCATGTCCATCCGGCCTTGGGCCTCGATGTCGGAGAAGTCGGGCCCGATCACCTCGATGCTGCCGTCGGTGACGTCGTCGAGTTTCGCCATGCGGAGGTACTCGAAGCAGCGTGAGCCCTTGCCGCCGAACTCCACCCGCATGTCGGCCTTGCGGACCACCTCGCCCTCGAAGGCCGAGCCGTAGGGCACCGGCACCGGGACGTCGGCGACCTGGACCTTGACGCCGCGCACCTCGATGCACTTCTGCACCAAGCGCTCGGCGCGCTCGATGTCGTCGGCACCATCGATCTCGTTGAAGGGCATGCTCACGACGTGCTCATAGGTGGTCACACCGGTGGGCAGGATCTGCGGGATGACGGTGTCGGCGATCACCGGGAAGCCGAAGTTGATGGCGCCGGCCGCGGCCGCGTACTTGAGGTCGTCGACCTCGCCGAGCGCCAGCACGAAGGCAAACACCCGATCCTTGTTGTAGCCGAGGATCTCCCGAGCCTGGCCGCCCTTCATGCCCCCGAAAGTGAGGGCCGAGCGCGTGGCGAAGCCGAGAGCGTAGATGGCGCTCAGCGTGTCGGTGCCGAACGGCACCGTGTAGGTGTCGTAGCCGAGCTCGACGCCTTCTTCGATCAGCTGGTGAATGATGCTGCGCCCGTTCACATTCCCCGAAAGGAACGTCAGGATGTTGCGGCGCTGCAGTTCGCGAACCAGCTGCACGGCGACCTCGTTCGACTTGGCGCACCCGACGATGGCCGCAAAGCCGGGCATGCGGCCGTCGACGAGCTGAATTCCCCAGGAGCGGAGCTGGATGTCGTCGATCGGGCCGTTCAGGTGGCCGTCGAGCTCGCCGTTGCCCTCTCCGTCGCCGTTGGCGTCGGGGCTGGTGAAGGAGGTCCCACCGGCCAGCTTGAAGCCGGGCAGCGGTTCCGGTTGTAGGCCGTAGATGAAGCGGATCGCCTCGATGGTCTCAGCGGCGATCAGGGTTGCCATGCCGCTGTCGAGGGTCTCACCCAGGTACGGCGTCCAGCCCCGTTCGGACGGCACCGGGTGCAGCAATCCCCGGGCGTGCGAGATCACCTCGGGGAGCTGCCCGAGCGTCTCGATCTCCTTGCCGGTCATCCCGAAGATGAGCGGCAAGAAGTACGCCGTGTTGGGGAAGGTGACGGGCGTGTCGGGGCCCTTCTCCTCGAGGGCCTTGCCCAACATCGCCTCAGCCTCGGTCACCAGTGCGTTGGCGCCTCGGATCGCACGAGTTGCGATATAGCGAGACATGAGCCGATGTTCTCCTCTCTACCTGGCCGCGCCGTAGAGGGCGGCTCGGCGCTCCTCCAACGGCAGGGCCTCGATCTCTTCCATGCGAGCGTCGCCGCTCTCGCCGAACTTGTCCGGGTCGTACGCAGCCAATCCGAGGCTCGCTCGTTTGGCGTCGATGTGTGCCAGCGTGCGGTTCAGCATGTCGAGCGGATCGTCGACGAACTCCAGCTTGCCTCCGTAGATCTCTTCCCACCCATGGGAGAGGAACTGGGAGACCTCGATGCTCTCCGGCACCCGCTTCTCGTTGCCGCCGACGGGGTTGACTCCGCCCATGATGACGTAGGCGCCGGAGGCGACGCAGTAGGCCGCGATGGACAGCGCCTTCTCGCTCATCCACTCGGGGGCCAGGCCTACCGCCGGGATCTCGTCGATGTCGTCACCCAGGCCACCTTCCTCGACCATCTGGGTCAAGACGGTCAGGATGCGGGTGTTGTCGACGCACGAGCCCATGTGCAGGACTGGCGGAATGCCGATGGTCTCGCACACCTCGCGCAGTCCGGGGCCGACCTTGTCCAGGCCGGCGTCGCCCATGAGGAAGCCGAGCTTGGCGTTGGCGATGGCGCTGCAGCCGGTCTCGACCACCAGCACGTCCTGCTTGAGGAGCTCGGCCGTCAACGTGGTGTGGTACGAGTCGTGCTGGATGCGGGGGTTGGTACACCCGACGATCGCAGCCACACCACGAATCCGGCCGGCCTGAATGGCGTCGTTGAGGGGCCGGAACGACGCTCGGTAGGTGCCGCCCAGCATGTAGTTGATGTACTCGTGGGAGAACCCGGGGATCAAGGAGTTCTTGTGGTCCGGGATCCTGATCTCACCACGATTGGCGTAGTTGTCGATTGCCTCCTTGAGGATGTTCTTGGCAATGGTGAGCGCCTTCTCCTCGTGGAACTCGATGTGGGTGGCGCCCTTGATCTTCACCTTGGGGGAGGTGGTGATGATCTTGGTGTGGAAGTTCTCGGCGAGGGCGACGAGCGCCTGCATGATGCACTGCACGTCGACGACCATCGCCTCCACCGCGCCGGTGATCACCGCCAACTCCTGCTGGAGGAAGTTCCCCGAAGCCGGGATCCCCTGGCGCATCAGGATCTCGTTTGCCGTGCAGCAGATGCCGGAGAGGTTGATCCCCTCGGCCCCGGCCGCCTTGGCGTACTCGATGATCTCGGGATCCTGTGACGCCGCCACCACCATCTGACTGAGCGTGGGCTCATGGCCGTGGACGATCACGTTGACCATGTCGTCCTTGAGGACCCCGAGGTTGGCTTCTCCCAGCAGGGGAGCCGGGGTGCCGAAGAGGATGTCTGAGATATCGGTGGCGATCATGCTGCCGCCCCACCCATCGGCCAACGCGGTGCGGACCGCATGGTTGAGGATGTGGACCGGATCCTGGTCGTCGCCCATGTGGGTGCGGTGGAGCGCCTCGACCACTTCCCGGTCGATGCCCCGGGGGATGACCCCTTGCTCCTCCCAGATCCGCTGCCGCTTCTCAGGCGCCCGCTTCACCGGGACGATCGCGCCCTTCTGCTGGCCGAACTGATCGATGTAGAGGTCGGCGAGATCGTTGGCGATCTCCTCCGGCGAGCGATCTTCGATCTGGATTCCGTATTCGGCCGCCACCGTGCGCAGCTTGGCGACGTCGCGAATGCGATAGCCCTCGGTCTCGCCGTTGGCGACGGCCTTGAGGGTGAACGCCATGTCGCGGCCGTGATCCGAGTGGGCCGCCGAGCCGGCGGCGATCGACCGAATGAAGTTGCGGGACTGGATGGTGTCGATGGTCGCCCCGCACACTCCTGTGGAACCGTCCTTGGTGAGGCGGCACGGACCCATGGCACACAGGCTGCAGCACATCCCGGCCGAGCCGATGTTGCACGGGGCCATGGCGTCGGCACGACTGAACGCGGTGCCGATCCCCAGTTCGTTGGCCAGCGCCAGCATCTCCTGGGCGGCGGGATCGATCGAGGACTCTTCGGGCGTCCGTTGCTTTCGCTTCGGCGACGCCACCTTCTGCTCATCTGTCATGGGCTCACCCCTCATCCATCATGCGGACCGGGCCCATGCCGGGACACGGCCACAGCGGCCGTTCGACGGCAACGACCTCTTGTCCAAACGCCATCACGTTGCCGGCGGCCTCGTAGGCCGCCGTATGCCTGAAGTAGGCATCACCGTTGCGTCCCACCGCCGGTTCCCCGGACTCCCGCGGGACGTCGAGCGGGGCCGTGTAGCCGGCCTTGTCGATGACTCCTCTGATCTCGTCTTCCGTGACCTTCTCCGGATCGAAGGAGAGGGACACGGCGCGAAATGCGCTCGAGGCGTCGACTTGTTCGACGCCCGCCAGCCCCAGGAGGAGCCGACGTACTTCGACCACGTGATGGTCGGCGTACATCGTCGGGACGTCGAGCACCAGCACGTTCATAGCAACCCCCGTCTAGACCTTTCCGACCTCGGCCGCGTTGTCACGGCGCTTGCCCCCTCGATTTGCTTGCGCTGTAGGGAGATTGCCCGCTCCAGACGGGTCGATCCTAGGGTCGAAAGTCCCTCAGGCCCGCCGGAAGACCCGGCGTTTCGGGTTTTCGCGCTTCGAGGGGGCTTTCGGCATCGGCGGAGGGCCCCGGATCGGCGGCGAGCCGCCGCGATTGGCCTACGCTGCCGTCGGTGGCCGCGTCGGTGCGCTTCGACGACCTGACCCCCGGCGGCGGGGCGTCATTTGCGCTGCACGGGCCGGTCGGGGAACTGGTGGCGACCGATCTCTCCACCGTGGCGGCGACCGTTGACGCCGCACAGCGGGCCGCCGAGACGGGGCAGTGGGTGGCGGGTTGGATCGCATACGAAGCGGCGCCGGCTTTCGATGACGCCCTCCCCATCCGCCCGGCCGACGGGTCGATCGCTTCCCGACTCCCGCTGGCCTGGTTCGGAGTCTTCGAGGAGAGGCGGCCGGTTGCTCCCCCGCCGGGGTCGGGGAACTGGAGCGTCGACTGGGAGCCGTCGGTGACCTCCAGCGAGTATCAGGCGGCCATCGACCGGATTCGGGAGCGGATCGGGGCCGGCGACACGTACCAGGTGAACTACAGCTTCCGTCTCCGGGGGATGTTGGCGGGTGACCCTCTCTCGCTCTACGGGGATCTCGTCCACGCCCAGCGGTGCGCCCACGCCTCCTACCTCGCCACGGATCGCTGGGCTGTCGCCTCTGCCTCGCCGGAGTTGTTCTTCGAGATGAACGACGGCTGGCTCACCACCCGCCCCATGAAGGGCACCACGATTCGAGGCCGGTGGCCGGACGAGGACCGGGAACGGGCCGAGGCGATGGTCGGCTCGCCGAAGGAGCGGGCGGAGAACCTGATGATCGTGGATCTGCTTCGCAACGACATGGGACGCATCTCCGAGTTCGGCACGGTTGCCGTCGAGCGTTTGTTCGAGGCGGAGCGGTACGAGACGGTGTGGCAGATGACGTCGACCATTTCTTCCCGTCTGCGGGAGGGGGTCGGGCTGAGCCGGGTCCTCGAGGCCCTCTTCCCGTGCGGATCGGTCACAGGCGCCCCCAAGGCGAGCACGATGGGGATCATCGCCGAACTGGAGACGGCGCGGCGCGGCGTCTACTGCGGGGCGGTCGGTTGGCTTGCCCCGGGAGGCCGGCACGGGATCTTCGCCGTGGGGATCCGCACCGCCGCGGTGGACCTGGAGTCGCGAGAAGTGGAATACGGGGTCGGAGGCGGCATCACCTGGGATTCCAGTGCCACCGGTGAGCATCGCGAAGCGTACGCCAAGGCCCGGGTCCTCGGAATCCGACGGCCCCCCTTCGACCTCCTCGAAACCCTTCGATGGGAAGAAGGAGGGTATTGGGCGCTCGAGGAGCATCTCGATCGGTTGGAGGGCTCGGCGACCTACTTCCGGTTCGCCTTCGACCGATCACGGGTGCGGCGAGCGCTGGTTGAGGCGGAAGGGCTGGGAGTGGGACCGGCCCGGGTCCGTCTCACGGTCGACGAACGGGGGACTCCTTCCATCGCGATCGCGCCGCTGCCGGCATCCGACGGCCCGGTGAGACTGGCGATCGATGACGTGGCCGTCGACTCCTCGGATCCGATGCTCTATCACAAGACGACCGGCCGCGGGCGCTACGAGGACGCCCTGCGTCGCCACCCGGGGGCCGACGACGTCATCTTGGTCAATGAGCGAGGCGAGTTGACGGAGACGACCATCGGGAACCTGCTCGTCGAACGGGACGGCCGCTGGTACACGCCCCCGCTGGAGGCCGGGCTGTTGCCGGGGATCTACCGGGCCCGTCTGCTGGACGGCGGAGACGCCGAGGAGCGGACGCTCACGCCCGCCGACCTGGCCGGCGCCGAACGGATCGCCGTCGTGAACTCGGTCCGCCTGTGGAGGGACGCCTCCCTCGCTACCGTGCCGAACGGCGGCTAGCGTCCCGCCATGGCCCGCGGCACGCACGACGCCCTCCCCGATCCCCGCAACGCGGACGTTCTGGTGTATGTCAACGGTGAGTTCCTCCCCCGTGCCGAGGCCAAGGTGTCGGTCTTCGATAGTGCCTTCCTCGTGGGAGACGGCGTCTGGGAGGGGCTGCGGCTTCACAACGGCCGCTTTGCGTACCTCGACCGCCATCTCCGTCGTCTGGAGAGGACGGCCAAGGGCGTCCATCTCGAACTCCCGATGACCCGGAGCGAGATCCGCGACCTTCTCTACGAGACGGTGCGTCGCAACGACATGCACACCGACGTCCACGTCCGGTTGATGATCACCCGGGGTGAGAAGAAGACGCCGTCGCAGGATCCCCGCCTCGTGGTCGGTGTCCCCACGGTGGTGGTGACCGCCGAGCACAAGGTGGCAGACCCGGAGGTCACTCGGGGTGGGATCACGCTCTTCACCTCAGCGATCCGGCGCCCTCCCCCGGACACGCTCGATCAGACGTGGAACTGCCACTCGAAGATCCATGAGGTCGTGGCGTTGATCCAAGCCCTGGAGGCCGGCGCCGACGAGGCGTTGATGCTGGACACCGACGGCAACGTGGCCACCTGCAACGCGACCAACTTCTTCATCGTGAGCGGCGGCGTGGTGACCACGGCCGCCGGAGCCTGCTTTCTCCCCGGCATCACCCGGGGCCTGGTGCTGGAGCTGTGTCGGGAGCATGGGATCCCATCGCGGGAGACCGCCTTCTCGGTCACCGAGGCCTATGCGGCCGAGGAGTCATTCGTCACCGGCACCTTCGGCGGGCTGACGCCGGTGACCGCCATCGACGGCCGGCGGATCGCTCGGGCCCCCGGTCCGGTCACCGAGCGCCTGCTCGACCTCTACCGGAAGGCCTTCGAGGCGGCCGGGGAGGATTCGTGACCCGTCGGATCAACATGTGGTCGGGTCCCCGCAACGTCTCCACGGCAATGATGTACAGCTGGCGCCAGCGCTCCGACACCGCAGTGTGGGACGAGCCGATGTACGGGCACTATCTGGCCCGCACCGGAATCGACCATCCGGGCCGGGAGACGATCCTCGAGGCCGTCCTCACCGATCGAGAAGAGATCCTCGAGGCCATGTTGCGTCGTCCCACTCCGCGTCCGGTGTGGTTCTTCAAGAACATGGCACACCACCTGGCGGGTTTCGACCTGGACGTCGTCGATCAACTCGACAACTTCCTCCTCACCAGGGATCCTCGGGAGATGCTGCCTTCCCTCGCCGCCGGTCTGGGGCGGGCACCGGTGATGGCCGACACCGGCTTCGACATCCAGGTTGCCATCGTGGACCGGCTCGAGACGGGCGGCATTGATCCGATCGTGGTCGATTCTCGGGAGCTGCTCACCGATCCCCGCTCCGTTCTCTCGCAGTTGTGCGTTCGGCTCGGTCTTCCCTTCGAGGAGGCCATGCTCTCATGGCCGCCGGGACCGAAGCCGGAAGATGGGGTGTGGGCGCCCGACTGGTACGGCCGCCTCCACGAGACCACGGGCTTCCTCCCCTACCGGCCGAAGACCGCCCCGTTCCCGGAGGAGCTGGAGCCGATCTACGCCGAGTGCCGGCCCCACTACGACCGTTTGTATGAGTTGGCGGTCCGAGCCTGAGAGCCGGCGGAAGGCCGGGGCTCTGGCTCATCCCCGCCCCCAGGACGCTCCCGTGCAACCCGAGCCCCGGCCGCGAGATCGCGCCGTCATCTCATCGACGGAGTGACTCCAGCTCTCTCTCGATCCGGGCGAGTTGCGCCTCCACCGACGTAAAGGACCCAGAGCCCGGGGATCGCCGGGCGGCGACCGAGCGTTTCGGGTCGATCATCTCTCGATCGCCGGGTTCGAAGGCGGGATGCGCCCCGCCCAGCTCGGCGCCCGTCATCGACTCCAAGGTCCGGCCGGCGTCCTCGAGCCGCTTGATGAGCTGACCCACCGCCTGGTGGGCCTCCCGGAAGGCCACTCCCCGGCGCACCAGGACCTCGGCGAGATCGAGGGCGACCACCGCTCCGATCGGGGGCGGCGGATCGAACACCGCACCCTCGAAGAGACGAGCCATCGCGCCGAGGGCACCCTCGAGGTCATCGGAGATGGCGAAGACGTGTTCCTTGTCCTCCTGGAGATCGCGGTTGTACGACAGGGCCAAGCCTTTCTCGAGCGCGAGGAGCGCCGCCATCCTGCCGATGGCCGAAGCGGCCTTGCCCCGGGTGAGCTCGGCGGCATCGGGGTTCCGTTTCTGAGGCAGTGCCGAGGAGCCGGTGGTGTGGCGATGGGCCAGCGTCACCCATCCGAACTCCGAAGAGGCCCACAGGATGAGATCCTCGGAGAGGCGCGAGAGGTCGACCAGGGTGCGAGTGCAGCAGAAGGCGAACTCGGCCGCTGCGTCGCGCGACGAGACCGCATCGAGCGAATTCTCGAACACGGCGGGTAGGCCGAGACGGGACGCAGGGACCGCCGGATCGAGAGGAAGACCGGTTCCGCCGCCGGCCGACGCCCCCAGGGGAGACACTTCGATGCGGGCCAGGGCATCCCGGAAACGCCACGCATCCCGGACGAGCGGCCAGGCGTGGGCCAGCAGGTGGTGGGCGAGTGCGACCGGCTGGGCTTGTTGGAGGTGGGTGTAGGAAGCGACCACGGTCTCGCCCACCTCGGAGGCCTTGCCGCCGAGCACGGCCACCATTTCGATGAGTGCTTCGAGGTGACGGCGAGCGGCATCTCGCATCCACAGCCTGAGGTCGAGGGCCACCTGATCGTTGCGGGAACGCCCGGTGTGGAGTTTCCCTGCGACCTCACCCACCAACTCCCCCAACCGGCGCTCGACGGCACTGTGGACGTCCTCGTCTTCTTCACTCCACGAAAAGGAGCCCCGGCGGGCCTCGACCAGGATCCGGCGGAGGCCCTCCTCCAATCGGGCGGCCTCCTCCCCCGGCAGCACCCCGGCGGCACCGAGGCCGGCGACGTGGGCGAGCGATCCCTCGACGTCGACTTCGAGCAGGCGGCGATCGGTGGTCGACACCGTGAAGCGCCACACCGCTTCATCGGGCGGCTCACCGAACCGGCTTCCCCACAGGCTCATTCGCCCTCCCCCATTCGCTTCTCGGCGAGCGTGCGCAATCGCAGCGCCTGGAGACGAATGAAACCGCCGGCGTCGCCCTGGTCGTACACGTCGTCGGCTTCGAAGGTCGCCGTCGCCCGGTCGTAGAGGGCGTGCTCGTCGGAGCGGCGCCCTCCCACCGTGAGATGCCCCTTGTAGAGGCGCAGCCGCGCCTCGCCGCTCACCCGGCGTTGCACATCGTCCATGAACGCCTGCAGCGCCTCCCGTTCCGGGGAGAACCAGAAGCCGTTGTAGACCATTTCGGCGTACCGGGGCACCAGCTCGTCGCGAAGGTGCTGCACCTCCCGGTCGAGTGTGATCGACTCCACGGCCCGATGCGCACGGTGCAGGATGGTGCCACCGGGCGTCTCGTAGCAGCCCCGGCTCTTCATCCCGATGAAGCGGTTCTCGACGATGTCGACTCGCCCGATGCCGTGACGGCCGCCGAGTTGGTTCAGCCTTTCGAGCAACTCCACCGGCCCCAGCGACTCCCCATCGATCGCCACCGGGCTGCCCTCCTCGAACGCGACGGTGATCCACTCGGGCTCGTCTGGAGCGTCCTCGGCGTCCACGGTCCGCAGCCACATGCCCGGAGGCGGCGGTTGCCACGGGTCCTCGAGCACGCCCCCCTCATAGGAGACGTGCAGCAGATTGGCGTCGATCGAGTACGGACGGGCCGGGGTCACGGGGACCGGGATGCCGTGCGTCTCCGCATAGGCCACCAGATCGTCCCGTCCCCGGAGATCCCACTCTCGCCAAGGAGCGATCACTTTGATGTCGGGCCGCAATGCAAAGGCCGACAGCTCGAACCTGACCTGGTCGTTGCCTTTGCCGGTGGCGCCGTGGGCAATGGCGTCGGCGCCGGTCGCCTCTGCCGCCCGGATGAGTCCATCGGTGATCACGGGGCGAGCGAGGGCCGTGCCCAGGAGGTAATCCCACTCGTAGACCGCGTTGGCTCGCAGCGCGGGGAGGACGTAGTCCGCGACGAAGGGCTGGCGCAGGTCTTCGACGATCGCATCGACAGCACCCGTGGCGAGTGCCTTGGCCCGTGCGTCTTCGACCTCGTCGCCTTGACCGACGTCGGCCGTGTAGGCAACGACCTCGACTCCGTATGTCTCGATGATCCACTTGGCGATCACCGACGTGTCGAGTCCGCCCGAGTAGGCAAGGACCACCCTCCGCATGATGCCTCCCGATTTGGCCGGGCAGCGTACACGGATTCCCGAGCCGATCATGGTTTCGACTTCGCGTCGGAGCCGCTCGGGGGGTAGGTTGCCGGGATCCCGCATGGAGGATTCCACAGTGCGCAAAGTCCTGGCAGTGATCCTCGCCACGGCCCTGTTGGCGGCCGCCTGTGGCGATGACGACGATGCGGCCGACACGACGGCGGCCCCGGCGACGACCGCGGCTCCTGAGACCACGGCCGCTCCCGAGACCACGGCCGCTCCCGAGACCACGGCTGCTCCCGAGACCACGGTCGCTCCCGAGACCACGGTCGGCGGCATGGATGCCGAGATGGAGTCGTGTGGGGAGCTCGCCGACGCCACCATCGCCATGATCCAAGGCCTCATCGATGCCTTTGGAGCGTTGACTCCCGAAGAGCTCTCCGACGTCATGGGGGGCACGTTCACCCCCGAGTTCGATGCTCTGGTCGAACTGGGGGCCGACCTGGGGACCCAGGGACAGGAGCTCGGCTGTACCGAGATCGATCAGCTGGTGACCGATCGGGCTGACCAGCTCGAGGCTGCACCCGGCAACGCCATGGGTCTTCTCATCATCGAGGGCGTGAAGACCGGCGAGGACGTCCTCGGCCGGCTGCTGCGCTGACCGACCCGACTTCGTATCTCTTCGGAGGGGGCCCTCCGGGGCCCCTCTCCGCCAATCCGCATCGGGAGGCGGGCTGATCGAGTTCTCGAATTGTCAATCGACCTCGAGATCGACCCCGGTGAGCAGGATCCCCCGGGCGTCGGGATCGGCGAGTGCCGCTTCGCCCTGCGGGCCGTGTTCGAGCTCGAGACGGGCGCCCTCGAGCAGGGTCCCGGCGGCGGCGATCCTGAAGTGGTCGCGCAGATGGCTCTCGGAGACGTCAGACAGCCCCCCGATTCGAATCGTGAGGCCGGTCACACTCCGGGCGCCCTCCGAGCGGGCGACCTCGGCGGCTTTGTCGATGAGCCGGGCCATCAACGAGGACTCATGCACCTACAGCACCGTTTCCTCGGCGAGCGTCGTCTCGGCGCCGCGACGCGCCATCTCGGCATAGAACGGAGCAGGCTCGACCGCGGTTTCGGGAGCATGGACGCCGGCGACATCGACCATCCCGCGCCCCAGCCAACCGGCGGTGATGGCCGCAGGGGCGGCGACCACCCAGGTTCCCCCGGCCACCCCGTGTTCCACACTCGGCCAGGCCGTCGTGTCGAAGCGCAGGGTTCGGGGTGTGCCTTCGGCGGCGCCGAGCACGACGGTAGCGATGTCCTTGAACCCGGCATGCTCGGGAGGCTCGGGGGCCAACTCCTCGAGGAGGTCGATGAGCAGCCTCCGGGGCACGACTCCGTCGATGCCGCCGACCGATCGGGGCCGGGTCGAGGCGAGCCCGATCGAAGCGAGGAATTGGAGCTTCTCCAGGGCCCCGTCCGAGAACCCGAAGTTCCGGATCCGGAACTCGCATCGCCGTATCCCCTTGTCGGCGAGGTTCAGCGGAATCGTCGCCACCTCAGAGTGGAGAGACAGGTGGACCGAAGCGACCCCGATCGGGTCCTTGAAGGCAAACGACTCCCTTCCCGACAGCGGCGGTTCTTCGACAAACTCCCCCTCCCGAAACACCATCGCGGGCTCCACGATCTCGTCGAAGATGGTCCACGGCGAATACGGCCATTTCAGCGAATCCGCGGGATCGACGGTGGCTCCGTTGTAGATCAGCACCGCGTCGACGGTGTCCAGGCGGGCGGCACCGTCGCCGGCATGCACGTTGGCGATTCCCGGGCAAGAACCGATTCCGAGCACGGCGGTGAGGCCCGCCTCCCGGAAAGCGCCGTCCAATTCGAGCTGGCGCCGGGTCGTGTGGAACAGACCGCCGAGATCCACGTAGTGACACCCCGCGGCCAGGGCACCCCCCATGAGGTCGAGGTTGACGGCGTACTGGGCGGCATTCACCACGGCATCGGCGCCCCGCAGGACGGCCGAAATGGAACCGTGGTCCCGGACGTCGACTTGCGCCGACTCGAAGCCGTGTCGGGTCGCGACACGCGATGCCGACTCGCCGTCGAGGTCGGCGACGAGCACCTCGTCGGGTGTGTCCCAGTGGGCCAGGTCCCTGGCCACGACCTCACCGATGATCCCGGAGCCGACAACGGCGATGCGCAACGGGCCCTCCTTGCTCGTCCGGCAGAGTCTATGGGTGTACCGTTCGGCGCCGATCGGGAGGAGGTTCCATGACGGCCGTGACCGAGTTCTACCTCGCCGGGGAGTGGACCCAGGGCACCGGGGACCAGGTCCATGCCTTGGTGAGCCCCGCCACCGGGGAACACGTGGCCGACGTGCCCCTCGCATCGAGGGCCGACATCGATCGGGCCGTCGCCGCGGCCCGCGAGGCCCAGGCCGACTTCCGGTTCTGGTCGGCCTTCGAGCGGGCGGCGCTGTGCCAACGGATCGCTGCGGCGATCGGCGACATGGTCCCCGAGATCGCCCGCCTCCAGACCCTGGAGCAGGGGAAGCCGTACCACGCCGAGTCCCTCGATGATGTGACCGAGGCGAACCAGTACTTCCTCGATGCGGCCGAGGACATCAAGCGTCTCACCGGCCACGTGATCCCCACCTCCGATCGAAACAAACGAATGTTCACCTTTCGGCGCCCCGTGGGCGTGTGGGCCGCGATCACTCCGTGGAACTTCCCGGTGACGATCCCCCTGGAGTACCTCGGGCCCGGGCTGGCGGCCGGGAATGCGGTGATCGCCAAGCCGCCCCCGTTCACCACCCTGGCGCTCCTCAAGCTGGCGGAGGCTTTCGACGCCGCCGGCGTTCCCAAGGGGCTCATCTCCGTGATCCCCGGAGGAGCCGAGATCGGTGAGCGGCTCGTGACCCACGACGGCATCGACGCCATCGGGTTCACGGGATCCAGCGCCACCGGCCGGCGGATCATCTCCCAGATGGGCATCAAGCGCTCGATCATGGAGATGTCGGGCAACGGCCCGACCGTGGTGACGGAAGACGCCGACGTGAGAGCGGCGGCGGGAGCCGCGGTCTACGGCGCCTACTACAACGCGGGGCAGGTGTGCTGCGCCACCGAGCGCGTCATCGTCGTCGATGCCGTGCACGATCGCTTCGTGGAGCATGCCCTCGAAGCGGCGAACGACGTCCGGCTCGGCGATCCCTTCGAGGAGACGACCACCATGGGACCGCTCAACAACGAGGACACGGCCGCCAAGACCGATCGCCACGTGGCCGACGCCGCCGACAAAGGGGCCGAGGTGCTTCGTGGTGGGAAGCGGGCTTCGGGGTTCCCCACCGATCTCTACTACGAGTTCACCGTGGTCGATCGGGTAACGGAGGAGAGCCTCCTCTCCGCCGAGGAGACCTTCGGGCCGGTGCTCCCCATCATCGGTGCGGCCGACGACGAAGAGGCGGTGGCGATCGCCAACCGGACCCGTCTCGGGTTGCAGGCCGCCGTGTTCACCACGAGCCTGCGGCGAGCGTTCTGGTACGCCGACCGCATCCGCAGCGGCACGGTGGTCGTCAACGACTCGACCGACTTCTGGGAGACCTTCCAGCCGTTCGGTGGTGCGGCCGGCACCGACACCGGGTGGGGCCGGGGCCGAATCGACGATTTCACCGACCTCCAGACGCTGGTGATCGACCTCGGTACGGCCGAGTAGACGGACCGGACGCGAGAGAGCGGCGGCCGTCGCGACCGCCGCTCCCCGGATCGGGTCAGCTCTTGATCTCGGTGAGCGCGTCCTGGTATTGCAACTCGAAGTCACCGGTGTCGGCGATGAACTCGAGCCGGTCGAACGCCTCATCGGGCGGGTAGATCGCTTCGTCCTCGAGGATCTCGGCGTCGATGAACGGTTCCGAAGCCACATTCGGGCTGGCATAGAAGTTGAAGTTGGTGAGCGCCGCGCCGTTCTCCGCATCGAGGATGAAATCGATAAACGTGTGTGCCGTGCACGGGGCATCGGCGGTCGTGGGGATGGCCATGTTGTCCACCCAGGCGACGGCACCTTCCTGGGGAATGATGTACCCGAAGTCCTCCCAGCCGTCGACTTCGTCGAACGCGGCGAAGAAGTCGCCGCTCCATCCGTGGGCCACGACGGTCTCGCCGGACACCAGGTCGTCCTCGAACTGGTCCGAGTCGTACTTGGCGATCGCATCGCGCATACCCTTGATCAGCTCGACGGCCTCGTCGAGTTCCTCTTGGCTCGTCGTGTTGACCGAATAGCCGAGGTACTTGAGGGCGGCGCCGAGCGTTTCCCGAGCGTCGTTCAGCAGCGAGATCTGTCCGGCATACGACGGGTCGGGCTCGAAGATGAGCGCCCAGGAGGGGTCGAAGTCGTCGCCGACCGCTTCGTAGGCGAAGCCGATGCCGGTGGTCCCCCACTGGTAGGGAACGGAGAACTCGTTGTCGGGGTCGAACGGTAGGCCCGTGAACGTCGGATCGAGGTTCCCCAGGTTGGTGAGAGCCCCCTTGTCGAGCGGGACCAGCAAGCCCTCTTCGGCCATGATCGAGATCATGTAGTCGGAGGGAACCACGAGGTCGTAGGCGGCCCCGCCGGCCTCGACCTGGGCCAGCATGGTCTCGTTGGAGTCGAAGAACGTCTCGGTGACGCTGACGCCGTATTGCTCCTCGAACGCGGGAATCAACTCGGGGTCGATGTACTCCGACCAGTTGTAGAGGTCCAGATCACCATCGGTCGCGCCCGGATCGCATGCGGCGGCCTCGACGACGTCATCGTCGTCCCCGCACGCTGCCATCAACAGCATCAAGGTCATCAGGGCGATGGAGAATCTCTTCATGGATCAGCCTCCCACGGTTGAGCCGCTCTGGCGCCGCTGGATCACCAGGGAGCCGAGTACCAGCATCATGGAAGCTACCAGCATCAACGTCGAGATCGCGTTGATGATCGGGGTCACGCCCCGCTTGATGCGGGCGAACACCTCGACCGCCAGAGGGGTCGAACCGGGACCCTGCACGAAGCTCGTGATCACCACGTCGTCGAGGGACAGGGTCAGGGCGAGCAGCGCTCCCCCGAGGACACCCGGCAGGATGAGTGGCAGCGTGACTCGGCGAAACGCCTGCCACCTCCCGGCGTAGAGGTCGGCGGCCGCTTCTTCCAGGAGCGGATCGAGGTTGGCGAGGCGGGCGCGTACCACGATGGCCACGAACGAGATGTTGAATGCGATGTGGCTCAGGATGATCGTGGTGATGCCGAGACTCTGGTTGAGCTGGGTGAAGAAGATGAGGAGCATCACGGCCATCGTGACATCGGGGATGATCACCGGGAGGTAGAGCAGGGCATCGAAGGTGCGCTTGCCGAGCCAGCGCCGATAGCGCTCGAGAGCAAGCGCGGCCATGGTCCCGAGCACGGTCGAGACGATCGTCGACACCAGGGCGATGATGAGCGAGTTCTTGACGGCGTTCATCAGCGCAGCGTCCTGGGGGATGGCTCGGTACCAGTCGAAGGTGAAGCCCTCCCACCGATTGACGAAGCGGCTGTCGTTGAACGAGAACACCACGAGCACGACCAGGGGGGCGTAGAAGAAGAGGAACACCAAGGTGGAGTGGCCCGCCAGCCAGCGGTCGAGAAGCCGGGTGGTCGTGCTGCGCTCGCTCACAACGTCCTCGCCTGTGTACGGAAGTACAGGACCGTGGCGAAGAGCATCACGATCATGATTGCCATCGACACCGCCGACCCGAGGGGCCAGTTCCTGGCGGCGAGGAACTGGTTGACGATGTGGTTGCCGAGGAGCACGGTCTTGGCGCCCCCGAGGATGTCGGGTGTCACGTACGCCCCGAGGGCGGGGATGAACACCAGGATCGAACCGGCGATGATGCCGGGCCTCGACAGGGGCAGCGTGACTTTGCGGAACGCCTTCCAACCCGAGGCATAGAGGTCGCGGGCCGCCTCCACCAGCGACCAGTCGAGACGTTCGATGGCGGCGTAGAGCGGCAGCACCATGAAGGGCAGGAAGCCGTAGACGAGCCCGATGAGGACGGCGGGGAGGGTGAACAGCAACTGTCCCCAGATGCCGAGGGCCTCCCCCACCTTCGTGAACAATCCGTCGGCCCCCAGCAGCACCTTCCAGGCGTAGGTTCGCACGAGGAAGTTGGACCAGAACGGGATCATGACGAACACCAGGAGGAGGTTGCGGATGCGGGGCGAGCGCGTGGCGATGTAGTAGGCGAACGGATAGGCGACGAGGAGGCAGACCACCGTGGTGAGAAGCGCCAGCCAGGTCGATCGCCAGGCGATGGCCAGCACGGTGGAGTCGACCAGCTTGGAGACCGAATCGAGGTTCCAATCCGACAGTTCCGGGGCGCCCGTCCTGCTGCGGCTGGCGAAGGAGTAGACCCCCACCAGGATCAAGGGTATGGCGAACAGGACGATCAGGTAGGCGAACGACGGCAGAGCCAGCCGGAAGCCTCGCCACCGGGCGGCCCGTTCGGCGGCATGCTCGAGCTCCGCCGTCACGGGCGCATCCGGCGCCGCCGCCCGCCTCATTCGGTCAGGGCCTCCGATGCCCCCGGATCGAACGTCGCGATGACCCGCTCGCCGGCTTCGAACCGCTGGACCCCAGGGGCGTTCTCCTGGCGGGCGTCGATGACCGCAACGCCGAGATCGATCTCGTAGTAGAGGCTGTCGCCGTAGTACATGCGGCGCTTCACCACTCCCCGGAGCCGGTTCGGTTCCTCGATGGGAGCACCGTCGGGGTGAAGGTGGATCTTCTCGGGTCGCAGAGTGAGCGTGACCTTGCTGCCCACTCCCGAACGCGTGTGGGCCCGGACCACCGATCCGTCGGCCAGCGCAACCTCCCCCTCAGCGGATACCACCCCGTCGATGAAGTTCGTCTCACCGATGAACTCGGCGACGAAGCGGTTGGCCGGTTGCTCGTAGATGTGCTCCGGGCCGCCGATCTGGAGGAGGCGACCCTCGTTCATCACCCCGATGCGGTCGGACATCGTGAGTGCCTCTTCCTGGTCGTGGGTGACGTAGATGAACGTGATGCCCACCCGCTCCTGGAGGTCCTTGAGTTCGAGCTGCATGGCCTGGCGGAGCTTGAGATCGAGGGCCCCGAGGGGCTCGTCCAGCAGCAGGACCTTGGGTCGGTTCACGAGAGCCCGGGCCAGAGCGACCCTCTGCTGTTGGCCCCCGGACAGTTGGGAAGGCCGACGGTCGTCCATGCCGGTCAATTGGACGAGATCGATGGCACCGGCCACGCGCTCCCCGATCTCTCCTGCGGCAACCCTCTTCATCTTGAGGCCGAAGGCGACGTTCTCGGCCACGCTCATGTGGGGAAACAGGGCGTAGTTCTGAAACACGGTGTTGACCGGCCGCCGATTCGGGGGAAGGAGCCCCATCTCCTCGCCGAAGATCGAGACGCTGCCCTCGGTCGGCACTTCGAGGCCGGCAATCATGCGCAGGGTCGTCGTCTTCCCGCATCCAGACGGTCCGAGGAGCGAGAAGAACTCCCCGTCCCTGATCTCGAGATCGACCGAGTCGACCGCGACGACCTCGCCGAATCGCTTGGTCACTGCGGTGAGGGCCACCGCCGCTCGCCGATCAACCATGGCTCGCAAGCGTAGATGATGTGCTCCCGACGGGTAGCCTGGCCCAGCCGGGGACCGGGAGACCGATGAAGACCACATCCTTCTGGACCGACGACTTTCCCCGCCCGACCGGCTTGTCGTCATCGCTCCCCTCCGAAGCCGATGTCGTCGTCGTGGGGGCGGGGGTCACCGGATTGGCGGCGGCGCGTCGGCTCGCATCCGCGGGTGCCTCGGTGGTCGTGCTCGACGCCGGTCGGGTCGGGGGTGGTGCCAGTTCGGTGAGCGGAGGCATGGTCATTTACGGTCTGAAGGCGGGCCAGCGCCGCGTGATCGAACTCGTCGGTGACCGCTTGGCCGACGAGCTGTGGCAGGCGTCGCTGGCGTCCATCGATCTGGTCGAACGCATCGTGCGAGACGACGGAATCGACTGCGACTACTCCCGTGCCGGGGCGGCGGCGCTCGGCTTTCACGCTCGGGACGCGGCTGATCTGCGGACCCAGGGCGAGTGGCTGCAGGCCACGGTGGGCTTCTCCACTGAGTTCGTCGATCGAGCGTCGATCGGCACCGTCGTGGGCGGTTCCCGCTTCGTGGCCGCCCTGATCGACGGCGTGAGCGCGGGGGTTCATCCGGCCAAGTACACCTACGGCCTGGCGGGTTCGTCCGCCCGGGCCGGGGCGATCCTGGTCGAGGGTGCCGAGGTCACCGGGCTGCACAACGGGGGGGCCCGGTGGGTCGTCACCACCTCACGGGGGACCATCGGCGCCACCGACGTCCTGATGGCCACCAACGGCTACACGGGGACGCAGTTCAAGACCCTGCGCCGTGGCATCGTGCCCATCGGCTCCTACAGCGTCGTGACGGAGCCCCTCGACGCCGGACTGGCGGCAGAGTTGATTCCGGAGGGTCGCATGCTGTGGACTCACCGGCGCTTCCTCAACTACTTCAGGATGACTCCCGATCGACGCCTGCTGATGGGGGGCAGGGCCAATCTCAGCCCCGACCTCGATCTGCGGCGATCCGGGGAGATCCTGCGGGAGACCATCGTGGACTTCTTCCCTGAGCTGGCCGGAACGGCCGTGACCCACTCCTGGGGTGGCCGGCTCGGGGTCACCTTCGACCTCTTGCCCCACATCGGGCGGATCGACGGGGTCTGGTACGCCCTGGGGTACGGGGGTCACGGCATGGGGATCGGTACCTACCTCGGCCACGAAGTGGCCGGGCTCCTCGCCGGCGAGCTGAACCGGAGTCCGTTCGCCGAGATCGAGCACCCCCATCGCTTCTACTACCGCAAGCGGCCCTGGTTCCTCCCGGCTGCCGCCGCCCTGTACCGGTTCCTGGACCGAATCGGCCGCTAGAGCGCTTGCATGTGCTCCCAGGCGTCGGTGAAGGCCGACCGCATCGCCGCCGCGATCTCCTCGAACTGCTCTTCCCCGGCGATGAGGGGCGGCGACAGCTGCACCACCGGCTCACCCCGATCGTCGGCGCGACAGATGAGCCCGTTCGCGACGAGCTTCGGGGACATGAGATCCCGCAGCAGGACGTTCGACTCCTCGTCGGTGAATTTGGCGTTGGTCTCGGGATCCTTGACCAACTCGACCGCCCAGAAATAGCCGGCACCGCGAACGTCGCCGACGATCGGGAGATCGCGCAGCGACTCCAGCGCCTCCCTGAAGGCCGGTTCCAGCCGTCGCACCCTGCCCGGGAGGTCCTCGGCTTCCATGATGTCGAGGTTGGCCATGGCCACGGCGCAACTCACCGGGTGGCCGCCGAATGTGATCCCGTGGAGGAAAGTGGTGTCCTCCTTGGCGTAGCCCTCGACCAGCCGCTCGGAAACAAGCGTGGCACCCATCGGCGAGTAGCCGGAGGTGAGGCCCTTGGCGCACGTGATCATGTCGGGCAGGACCTCGTATCGCTCGGCCCCGAACATGTGACCGAGGCGGCCGAAGGCGCAGATCACCTCGTCGGAGACGTAGAGGACCCCGTAGCGATCGCAGATCTCCCGCACCCTCTTCAGGTAGTCCGCCGGTGGCGTGATGCACCCGCCGGCGTTCTGCACCGGTTCGAGGATGACCATGGCCACCGTCTCGGGTCCCTGCCGAAGGATCTCCTCTTCGATCGACGCCGCGTACTCGGCCGCGAGCTCTTCATCGGTGGCATCCCTGCGGAAGGTGATCGTGGCGGGCACGTGGCTGGTACCGGGAACGAGCGGCTCGAAGACCTCCTTGATGTCGGCGAGGCCGGTGATGGACAGGGCACCGAGGCTGGTGCCGTGATATGAGAGGTCGCGAGAGATGACCTTGTAACGCTCCGGCTGGCCCATGATGTGGAAGTACTGGCGGGCCAGCTTCCAGGCCGTCTCGACCGATTCCGATCCACTACCCGTGAAGAACACCCGGTTGAGGTCACCGGGCGCAAGCGCCGCGAGTCGATCCGACAGCTCGATCGCCGGCGGGTGGGCGTGGCCCCAGAGCGGGAAGTAGTGCAGGGTCCGAGCCTGCCGCGAGGCCGCCTCAGCGAGCTCGACCCGACCGTGGCCCACCTGGCTGACGAAGAGCCCGGCGAGGCCGTCCAGGTAACGGTTGCCATCGGTGTCGTAGACGTAGCACCCTTCTCCCCGGACGATCGTGGGGGTGGTACCCACGACCGACAGCGGGGTGAAGTTCTCCCACAGGTGCTCGCCGGTGGTTCCCGCCATGGATCGCCTCCTCGATGATGGCCCGAGACTATCGCGGGCCCGGATCGACGACCGCGTTTCGCCCGAGGGCCACGAAGGCCGCCAGGGGAATGGCGGCGAGGTGGAGCACGTTGTCGGCGCCGTTGGCCGCCAGGTGGTTGGCCTCGGGGTGGGCGGCCATCCAGAAACCGGCCGCCGCCATCGCTCCGAGGGCCAGGATCCCAACGACTCCTGCGGTCACCATTGCCTCTCTGCTCCGCACGGAGCCCCAGATGAAGAGCCCGCCGACCATCAGATGGAGGATGTTGTGGAAGGGATTCAGTGAGAAGACGATCAGCTCGGTGCCGGTCACCGAGAAGAGCTGATGCATTCCCCCCATGGCGAAGCCGAGAACGCCCATCACCACGAACACGACTCCGAGCGCGGCGCAGATCACGCTCGGCGGGGACGGAGCCGCCGGATGCGCTCGCTTTTCGGATCGCTGTTCGAACCTCCCGAAGGCAAGGACGAAGAGCGCCAGGAGCACGGCGAGGACCGCGACCCAGGCCGGCCGCAGCAGCCACCACTGTACGGAACCCGCCCGCGGTTGGGGGAAGCCGAGCGGATAGAGCATGCCGATTCCCAGCAACATGGCGGTGAGGTGCCACAGGAAGACCGTCATGATCACACTGTTCACGAAGATCACCCCTCCCCACGGACGGAGGCGCGCCAGCCATCGTGACACTCGCCCCCGCGCCAGCATGGCCAAACCGACCTGCCACAGGGTGAGGGCGACGATGGCGACGGTGGGTGGATCCATGTTGCTGAACTCGTCGGTGCTGAGACCCACCATCGATCCCGGGTAGGGACCGAGATTGACGAGGGCCACCATCGCCGCCAGGCCGGCACCCGCCAGCCACCTCGCCCGCGACGCGGTGATTGACCCGTCGGCGTAGAGGAAGCCGAGTTGGTGGGCCAGCAACCACACGACGGGGTAGTTGACGTAACCCACCGGCGTCAGGTCGATCCCGAAGCGAGCCACGTCGATCGCCACCGCCGTCACCGCCAGCGCCACCACGACCCGGGCGCCGAACCGCTCGTGCAACGTGATCATCGGGGGTGAAACCGCAACCACGATCATGTACACGCCGAGGAACCACAAGGGCCGGGTGATCAACTGTGAGGCCGGGAAGACGACGTTGTCGGCCACATTGAGCGCATCGAGGGTCACCGTGACGACCGAGCCGAGGCCGAGGAACACCACGGTGGGGCGCATCATCCTGACGAGTCGACCGTGGAGGTACGGCGCGTAGCCGCGGTCCGCTCGCCGGGTTGCCCGCAGGGTACGCAGGTTGGCAAAACCCCCCACGAAGAAGAACACGGGCATCACTTGCAGGATCCAGGTCGCCAGCCACAACCCCGGGATCACCTCAAGAGCGTTGGTCCCGTCGACTCGGCCGCCCCGCCACTCCACGACGGCGATGAGCCAGTGTCCGAGGACGACCACGAGAATGCTGAAAGCACGCAAGAAGTCGACGTAGCGATCGCGGTCGGCCGGCGTCGCAGCCGCCATCTCCAGCAAGGACCGATGCTCGGTCATCGGACCCAGCGTAGGTCTCGGCTCCTCGGCGCGACCGTATCCTGAGGTCATGGCCCCCGCCTCCTCACCCCTGATCGCGGCGCTCCTCTCGGCGCTGCTCCCCGGGTTCGGGCAATGGAGGGTGGGCCGGAGGCGACGGGGGCTCGTCATGATGAGTCTCGTTGGTGTCCTGGTACTGCCGGTGGTCGTCCTCGCCGTGATCGTCCTGGGGCCGTGGGATGTGAGCGGCTACCGGCTCGGCCTCGATCTGATCCGTCCGTTCTTCGACCACCCGTTCCTCTCCCTCGTGCTGCTCGGCTCGATGGGTGCGGTGTTCGTCTTCCAGATCGCGGCCGTGGTGGACGCCTACCGGTCGGCCGCACAACAGAGCGGATCCGGGCGGAGCTGGCCCCATTGGGTGATCATCGGCGCCATGCTGGGGGCGTTGGCGGTACCGCACCTGTGGGCCGCAGACCGGGCGCTGGCGCTCTACGGCCTCGTGACGACGGATTTCGAAACCGACACCGCCCGGGTCGCGCCTGCGCCCCCGACGGCTGCCGACCCAGTCGGGACGGTGACTTCGGTCGGGGTGACGACCGTTCCCCCTTCCTCCGTCCCCGACGTCTCGACGCCGGCGGTTGTGTCGACCACTTCCCCCCCGGCAATCGCCGAACCCGACCCTTTCGCAGGCGAGGATCGCATCACCGTTGCGCTGCTCGGAGGGGATGCCGGCCCCGGTCGATCCGGCATCCGTACGGATACCATGATCGTGGCCTCCAT
The DNA here is from genome assembly GCA_041551965.1 of Acidimicrobiia bacterium. Classification (GTDB taxonomy): domain Bacteria; phylum Actinomycetota; class Acidimicrobiia; order Spongiisociales; family UBA11373; genus JBFELU01. The sequence continues at coordinate 22,067 of JBFELU010000010.1, read as the reverse complement.
CGACCCGCATTCCGGGACGACCCTGATGTTCTCGATCCCGCGGAATCAGACGCACTGGCCGATCCCCGCCGACCTCCCCGCGGCCTACGCGTGGGAATGCGCGTGCTTCCCCCACGCCATGAATTCGCTCTACGCCTATGCGCTCAATCGGCCGGAGCTCTTCGGCGATGGCCCGAACCCCGGGGGAACCGCGGTGAAGGCAATACTCGGCGAGGGGCTGGGTATCACCATCGACTACTACGCGGTGGTCGACATGCTCGGCTTTGTCGAGCTCGTCGACGTCTTCGGCGGCATCGACATCAACGTGACGAAACCCGTCTACGACCCCGAGCACGAACACCCGGACGGAACCACTACCGACGTGTGGGTGCCGGTGGGGGAACATCACTTCGACGGCAAGACGGCTCTCGCCTACGTGCGGGCACGCCGTCAGGACAGCGACTACCACCGTATGGATCGGCAGCGCTGTGTCCTGGAGGCGCTCCTCGACGAAGCCGACCCACTCTCCCTCCTCCTGCGCTTTGCCAAGTTCAGCGACATCATCCAGGAGAACCTCCGCACCGACATCCCGGTCGATCGCTTCCCCGACTTCGTCGAGCTGCTTCAGTCCATCGACACCGACAGCATCGTGAGTGTTCGTTTCGTGCCGGGGGCGCCGGAGCTGGCGGGGACGGGGCTCTCCTATGTGGACGGTGTCAACGGCCTCGGCTACTGGAAGCCCAATCTCGAACTGATCCGCGCCGCGGTGCGCACCGCCCTCACGATGGAGCCCTCCGATGCCCTCACCGAGCTCAACCTCGACTCCCTCGAGGACGTCTGTGAGGTGGGCTGACGGCTACCAGGGCGTTTCGGGACGGTCGGGCGAGAGCACGACGCTCCGGAGCTCGGCCGGGGCCTGGTATCGGCCGAGCAGTTCCTTCAGGTCGGCAACGGCAGCCGCCACATCCGCCTCGGCCGTCTGGTGATGTCCCTCCACCGTGATGAGGATCTCGACGGTACCGGTCCCGGCCGCGCTCTCGGCGCTCTGGCGCCAGCACCAGCGCCGGGCGCTGACTGCGCCCGAGTCATCCGCAAACACCACCTCGCCGGGCTCAGGGTGAGCCGTGGTGCTGCTCCCGAGATCGGTGAACCGCTCTTCGCCGGTGGCGAACCGCACCGTGGTCCCTCCGACGATGCCGTCTTGGTCGAACACGGCCACCGGCAGGGCGTGCCGCATCGCGACGAGATTGCCCAGGTCCACGAGCGCGTTGATGGACGGGATGGTGCCCTGTTTGGTGAGCCGCCGGAGCAACGCCTCGGCGGCGTTGCGGTACTGAGTCGGCTTCACCCCGAACGCAGCGAAGGCGCGCCGCCAGGCGGCGATGCTGGGGATCTCCGCCAGGGATGCCTTGCCTATCTGCTCCAGCGTCGCTTCCTGGGCCGCCCCGAATGCAGCGCAGAGCGGTTCGGGTGACGCATCGCCGGACACGGGAACCGCGTGGATCACCCCACCCCGGACGGCCGGGAACCGCTCCAGAATGGGATCGTCGTATCGGAAAGCGGGCACGACTCAAGTGTGCCAGCAATATGCGCCCGGCACGAGGCGGACCGGTCCCGGCAGATCGGTCACTCGGCGAGGCCCGCCGGGTCGGGTGGCACGTCGACGGCATGCTGCTCGAGTACGTCGAGCGGGACGATCTCCAGAGCCCGCTCGTGGCTCGATGCGAGCACCACCGGAGCCGCCGCCCCATCCAGGTGGGCCCGCAGCCAATTGGTCGCGGTGACACACCACCGGTCTCCGGGTACGAGACCGGGGAACCGATATTGGGGCATGGGGGTCGAGAGGTCGTTGCCGATGCTCCGCTGGTGCGCCAGGAACTCTGCGGTGACCACGGCGCATACGGTGTGGCTGCCCAGGTCGTGGGGTCCGGTGTGGCAGGACCCGTCCCGATAGAACCCGGTCAGGGGATCGGTCCCGCAGGGTTCCAGCGGCCCGCCGAGCACGTTGCGATCGGCCACGGTCTCAGTATCGCCGGGATCGGTCGGCGACGGGGGCGATGCATGTCCCATCCCCCCGGTCGTGGGCCAACCGGCCTTCGCGGCGATTAGCGTCGGCGTCATGCAGTTGAACGCACCGGTCATGGAGATGGACCGAATCGGGGTGTGGTCTTGGGGTTTGGTCACCGAACCGGCTTCGGAGGTTCGGAACGCCGCTCGTGCGGTCGAGGAGATGGGCTTCGGATCGCTGTGGTTTCCGGAGAGCATTGGCCGCGAGGCATTCTCGACGGCCTCCCTGGTGTTGGAGGCCGCCGAGCGCATCGTGGTTGCGACGGGGATCGCCAACATCTGGGCACGAGACCCCATGGCGGCTGCCAATGGCGCTCGGGCTCTCGGGGAGGCTCATCCGGGCCGGTTTCTCCTTGGTCTGGGCGTCAGCCACGCCCCGTCCGTCGCCGGCCGGGGTGCGGTGTACCGCAAGCCACTCGAGACGATGGGCTCCTACCTCGACGGTATGGAGACCGCCGCGTACTTTGGACCGGAGCCGGAAGTGCCGGTTCCCGTGATCTTGGCCGCCTTGGGACCTCGCATGCTGCAACTGGCGGCGGCGAGAACCGCCGGGGCGCACCCGTACTTCGTGCCCGTGGAGCACACCCGGTTTGCCCGAGAGGTGCTCGGAGAGGGGGTATTCCTCGCTCCAGAACAAGCGATCGTGCTCGACGATGATCCCGAGCGAGCCCGGAGCCTCGCCCGAAACCATATGACCCGCTATCTGGCCCTCGACAACTACGCCAACAATCTGCGGCGCCTCGGCTGGGACGATCGGCACTTGGGCGACGGCGGCAGTGACGACCTCGTCGACGCCATCGTGGCCTGGGGTTCGATCGAGGACGTCGTCGCCCGGATCGAGGCACACTTCGCGTCGGGCGCCGACCACGTCTCGCTTCAGGTTCTGAACGCAGAGACCCCTGGCCTCCCCTTGAGGGACCTGGAAGCCCTGGCTGCAGTCCTGGTCGGGTGACCGGGAGCCCATCCTCCCCATCGGCTTCGGAGCGCAGCGCCGCCGCTTCCCTCGCCGTGGCGATCGTTCTCCTCGTGGGGCGAAACCTCGTGGGAGGCTGGTGGCTCCCAGAGCCGCTCTATGTCCCGGTCAATCTCCTGCTGGCCGGGCTCCTGCTCGGCATAGCTCGCCGGGGCGGCGCCGGCGCTTCGGAACTTGGGATGCGTCCCGACCGATTTGGAACCGGCGTGGTGGTCGGGGTCGTCGTGGCGCTGGCGGGCACGCTCCTGGTGGTGGCTGCGTCGATGACACCCGTCTTCCAGGACGCCTTTCGGGACGACCGGGCCGCAGGCCTCGGTATCGCCGGAATGCTGTATCAGGTCCTGGTGCGGATTCCTTTCGGGACCGCCGTGATGGAGGAAGTGGCGTTTCGCGGGGTCCTCATCGGTCTGGGACGCCGTGTCTGGTCGGAAGGGCCCGCCACCGTGGTCTCGGCGGTGCTCTTCGGCATGTGGCATATCGCCCCAACCCTCCGGGCCATCGGAGGCAACGCCGCCACCGCCAATGTCTCCGGATGGGGTGCGGTCGGCGTGGTGACCGGGGCGGTGATCGCTACGACGGCCGCCGGGCTGCTCTTTGGGGCCCTTCGGCGCCGCGCCGACAGCATCGTGGCACCCATCGTGGTGCACGCCGTGGTGAACGGAGCTGCCTTCGTGGCGGCCGCCCGCATCGTCGGTGGCTGAATCAGGGGGTAGGCCCCGCTCCCCCCTTGGGCCACTCCTTGATGTGGAGATCGCGCTGGGGGAAGGGAATGACCACCGCCTCGGCCGCAAAGCGCTGATAGATGGCGGTGTTCAGCTCGTGCAGCACGAGCCCCCGGTCCGCAGGCCGAGCGATCCAACACAGCAGCTCGAAATCGAGGCTCGAGTCGCCGAACTTGCGGAATCGGACCCTCGGCTCCGGATCTGCCAGGACCTTGGCGTGTTCGACGGCGATATCGTCGAGGATCGTCACCACCTGGTCGACGTCCGTTCCGTAGGCCACTCCCACCGAGGTCCTGATCCGATACCGGCCCGGCGGCCCGCCCGCCTCGTTGACGATCTTGGTGGCGCCCATGACCGCGTTGGGGATCGAGACCTCGACGTCGTCGCGGGTCAACAGCCTCGTCGATCGGAGCCCGATTCTGGTGACCTCGCCCCGCTCCCCGGTGTCGAGGATGATGTAGTCGCCGATCTCGTAGGGTCGATCGGACAGAATGGCCACCCCGGCAAAGAGGTTTGCCAACGTGTCCTGGGCGGCGAAACCGAGTGCCAGCCCGATGATGCCGGCGGACGCCACCAACCCGGTCACGTTGATGTCCCAGATCACCAGGATGGCGTAGGCCCCTGCCAGCACGAACACGACCGTCACCGCATTCGACAGCAGCGACTCGGTCGAGGAGTGCACCAACCGGAAGCGCTCGGGGTACTGGCGCATCGTGCGCAACAGGAGGCGCACGAACCGGAACCCGAACACCACCCAGACCATGACCAGGATCGTCTGGACGGCCAGCACGGTGTTGCGCTCCACGGCGCTGCCGAGTTCGAGCCGATACGTGGCGAGGATCAGGCCCACCAGGGCAACGGTGGAGAAGATCGGACGGTGCAACAGCACCAACAGCTTGTCGTCGAACGTCGACTTGGACCGTGCCGCCAGCCGTCTCAGGATCCCGGTCGTGATCCAATCGACGACCTTGGCCAGGACGGCGGCAGCCACCACGATCGCCAGTGCCTCGAGGTAGGGGAAGCGATCGAAGAAGTCGGTCACCTCGTCCCACACGTCTGCCATCTGCCCTCCGTATCGCCCGTGACTGTAGGCGGCGGCTCACCGGTCGCGCTGATTCGGCCCCATCGTCGGGTGTCCCCGGAGGCTTCGCCCCTGGCCGACTGCGGCCGCGCGGGGCAGACTCGGGGTGACGCCGGGGAAGGGGCGAGATGCGGCGGGCTCTGATGATTGGGTTGGTGGCGGCGCTGATCGCCACCTCTTGCGGCGGCGGCACCTCCGAGACCGGGACGACGATGCCACCGCCGGATAGCGGCGCGACCACCGCCGCCGTCGAGGATGCCTCCACGACATCGACGTCTCCGGCGCCATCCGACACCACGGGGTCGTCCGATCCGCTCCCGGCCTTCCTCGTCGAGGGGGACCGTGGTTCCTACGTGGCGGCCCTCCAGTTCCTCCTCGACTGTGCCGGCTACGGGCCGCTCGACGTCGACGGTGCCTTCGGGCCGCGAACGGCCCAGGCGGTGAGACTCGCCCAGGGGGCCGAGGGGAAGTCAATCACCGGGGAGCCGGACGAGGAGACCTTTGCCGGTCTGGCCCGGGTCTGCGGGGAACGGCGGCTGCTCTATCTGATCTCCGACGGACAACTCGACGCATCCGGCAACACGATGCTCGAGGTTGCCGGGAACGTCGCCGACGGCGACCCCGACCTGATCGACCTCGCGATCGACGGCGGGCGGACGATGACGGTGGAGGTGGTGATGAGGGCGCCGGTCGACGTCTCGGTCCAAGGGCCCGACGGCACCCTGCTCCAACCCCCCGGGGAGACGACCTTCACGGTCGAGATCCCGGCCACCGAGGTGTACACCATCGCTGTCAGCGGCATCGGTCCCGCCAGCTATCAGTTGTTCATGGAGATTCCCCCGCGCCCCGCGGACGAACCGTTCGATCCCGCCGAGTGGATTGGGCTGGAGTACTCCGGCGACGTCCCCCAGGGCCTCGAGTTCGTGCGTGGTCAGTGCGTGGGAATCGACTTCTCGTGCGACTACGCCTTCACCTTGGCGGTGCGGCCCGGAGCCTTGGGTCTGACCGGGATTCCTTCCGGTCCCGTCGACTACCTCGGATTCCTGGAGCGCAGCGTCGGCAACTCGTGGCGCATCCTGGATGCTGCGACGGTTCGCGCCGACGGCGACGGGATCATCACCGCGACCTGCTTCACCGCCGAGGGTGACTCCGAGGTGGTCGGCATCTGGGACTACCCGGAGGCCATCCTCCAGGCCTTTGCCTGGGACGTCGAGCTCGAGGAGTTGGCGGTCATCCCCGGCGGGGACATCACTTGTCTCGATCCGGCCGACAACGAGTAGCGGTTTCGCCGAGCCGGGTCCGGAGACTCGCCTGCGCTTCTGCGACCGTCATTCCGGTCCCGGCGAGCCAAGCCAGGCCGTCCGGCTTCGATCCCCACTCCCCCGTGTTCAGGAACCGCAGCGCCCGCACGGCATTGCCGAGTGCCTTGGCCTCATCCGGCTCGTGATCCGCGTGCCAGCGCACCGACTCGGCGATGGCCTTCACCTGGAGATCGTGAGCGATCGGGCCCAGAACCTCGGCGAGATCCGACCCCGCCAGTGTCACCGCCGAATGTCTGCCGATGGCGAGGTCGAGGACGAACCAATGCCACGCTTCCGTGTCGGGGTCGGTGCTCGCCTCGTACGCCCGCTTCGGTCCACCGTTGAGGTTGAGCGACCATCGCAACGGCGGTCTGGGATCCGCCAGCACGGCGCGGTCGTAGAGAACGAACTCCAGGCCCTCGGCGGGGCAAGCGGCCAGACGGGGGCGGAGCAGGCGGACGAGAGTGGCGACTTCGTCCGGGGTCGGCCTGTGCTCGGTTGCGGCCTGGAGGTCCAAGTCGCTGGTCGGGCCAAAACCGCCGTAGGCGCCGGATCCGAGCAGCCAAACACCGGTGAGCCGGGCGCCGAACACCGACCGGATCGACTTCGTCACGGTTTCGAGATAGGTCATGGCGGGCATCGGAAGTGGCACGATCGGGCGCCTTTGTCGTCCGGGGAATCCTGCCACGCCGGGGCACGGGTGGTCCTGCCGAGTAGGTTGGGGCTCGGCGGCAGCGGCAGGACGGGGGCACGATGAGATGGATCGTTCGCCGACGGGTGGCCTGGGTCACCGCGGTGGCGATCGTCGCCGCCTCCTGTGGGGGGGGTGACGATGCGGCGCCGACCTCGACCGACGCGCTCGACGAGCCCGCCGTCACGAACACCACGGCCGCCGGTGGGGCGACCACGACCACGATTCCCGCCGGTGAGGCGACCACCACGACCCCCGCTCCCGAGACGACGGTTGCCGGGGGGGTTCCGCTGGTGGTGGAGGGGGACAGCAACGAGACCGTCGAGGCGATCCAGTTCCTGCTGAACTGCAACGGCTTTGGAGACCTGACGGTCGACGGTGTGTTCGGTCCGGCAACCCAGGCGGCGGTGGAAGCGGCCCAAGCCGGTTTGGGCCGGGAGGTGACGGGAGGTCCCGACGAGGAGACCGTGGCCGAGCTCGCTCGCGAATGCCGTCAGCCCCGCCGAATCGAGGGCGAGGGACCGACGACCATCGTCGGGAACGCGGCCCCGGATGACCCCGATTTCTTCACCATCGCCTTGCTGTCGAACTCCGCCCTGTCGATCGGGCTGACACCCGCCACCGGACTGACGGCCAGACTGACCGGGGCCGACGGTGTGGAGGTGCTCCTGCGGAGCACGACCCCGTGGGAAGTGGAGACCACCCAGGACTACGTGCTCCAGGTCGAGTCGCTCAGCGAACCGGTGACGTACGCCCTCACCATCGAGGTCACGGACGTGGAGCGGGAGGTCGGTGACTGGATCCTCGCTACCGACGGAGTGATCTATCGCGGAACCAAGCTGGCGTTGGGGAGCGAGGCGCAGACGGTGATCGACTCGATCTTCGACTTCTTCGGTCACGGGGTGCGAGACGCCTACGACGAGTTCGACACCGGCTGGTACACGATCACCGACCCGAGCGACATGGGATTGCGGGGAATCTTCATCGAAGGCTTTGCCTTTCTCTTCTTCGGACCGGATCCCAACAACCCGGATCGTCCCGAGACGTTCGTCCGACACCGGTTCGTGGGACCGACCGACGATGCCGACGGGGATTCCCGGCCCGCCGACTACGCCACCACGGCCGAGGGGATCACCGTCGGGGACACGCTGGCCGACCTTCGGGATGCCTACGGGAGCGAGGTGTCGCCGGGGAGCAACAGCGAGGAGCACTACTACCGGCTCGTCTACTCGACCGGCGACCTCTGCTTCTACTTCGGTGAGGAGGCTCCCACGGACGAGTCTCCGATCCTCGAGATCGCCTCGGAGTGCCGCTCGTAGGCGAGTGTTCGACGCCCCAACCCTGAGACCGACGGGTTGCGTTCGGGGTTGCGGCGCTCAGCGTTCGGCACGGGTGACGGTGAGACCGGCATCCCAGCTCGGCAGGCCAACGCCGTCCCCGATGGGTAGCGTGGGCGGCGTGCTCGCAAGACCTGTGAACAGGCCGTTCTCTCTCCTGGGAACGCTCGGGGTCGTGGTGTCCCTGGCAGTCGTCTCCGGGTGTCTCACGATCGTGTTTCTTGCGATGCGCGCCGTCATGGACATCGGCGGCTTCTGCGCCGAGGGGGGCCCCTACGTCATCGAGACGTCGTGCCCCGAGGGCGTGCCGGGACTCATGCTCGGTGGGTTCTGGATCGGGGCTCTTGCGGTGGTCGCCTACGTGCTTCTGGCCGCGAAGAACAAAGCCGTGAATCTCGCCGGCCTGTTGTGGCCGGCGCTGTTCCTTTCGCTGGGCTGGAACTTTCTCGAGTACGGCTTCTCGCCGCCGTTCGAGGGCGGCTTGGCGTGGGGATGGCTGGTTCCCGGCGTGCTATTCGTGCTCATGGGCGGTCTTCCGCTGTTGTGGGCGATACCCTTCTTGCTGCGTTCCGACAGTTCCCCGCGAAACCTCGTGGGAGTGGCGCTCGAAGAAGGCGCGGTCGCCGCCCGCCGCGCCGCATCCGGTCGGCGCCGCATCGAAACGCCGTCCGAGCCCGCTCCCCTCGTCGACGAGCTCGAACGGCTCGCCCGGCTCCACCAGCGCGGGAGCCTCACCGACGCAGAGTACGAGGCGGCCAAGCGCCGCTTGTTGGAGGAGCGATGAGTCCCCGAGTCTGGCTGCTGCTCCAAGGAATTGCCGTCGCCGGTGGGATCTGGCTGGGTGTCGTGATCTTTCGAGCGGTCTCGGGCTGAGTTCCACCACTCTCGAGGATCCGGAGTAGCCCGCCCCGAGTGCGACTCGACTCAGGCGGCGATCTGCCAAACGTGGATCACGGGACGTTCTCCGTCGACGTGGCCCTCCATCACGTAGAGCACGCCGCGTTCGCCGTCGAAAGCGACTCCGCCGGTTCGGTACTGCTGGCTGGGACGTCGCTCGCCGAGCAAGATGTCATCGATAGAGAGAGTCGCATACGGCTGCGGCTCGTGAGGCTCCAGGGCGCCGGCGGCGACCCCAGCCAGATCGGCGGGGTCGTAGAAGAGGATCTGGGCCTCGAACTCGGTCGACCACCAGCCGCGGTCGTCGTACGGGGGATCGGGCCACTCCGGGTAAGGGGGTTCGTCGGGCCACACCACCCCGTTCTCGAACCCGTACCAGCAGTCCCCCAGGCCCTTGGTGTCGACGAACAGCACCGCCGTGCCCCCCGCGTGGTCGACCCACGCTCCTCCCGTCCACTCGTCGGAGTGGTGGTAGCCCGTCAGGGCCTGAGGACTGGCCCCGAGCGACGACCCGTACTGGAGAAGGGTCACGGCCGGCAGTTCGGCTGCTGGTGCGGGGCCGGAGACTTCCCCGGGTAGGTAGGCGTGCAACGAAGGGCCCTGCCCGCCCCAGCCACCGTCCCGGAATCGCCCGGTGGCCAGCGGATAGTCGGGGGTATGGATGGCGGCCCAATGGGGTTCGATGGCGAAGATGTAGTCGTTCGATGAGTAGCGAATCGTCCCCTCGATCGCCCACGGGCCCACCGCGGAGAGATCGGAGAGATCGGGGGTCGTCCACCCGTGTGTCGCCACCGGGCCTTCGTCTTCGAAGTGCTGACCCCAGGCGAAGTGGAGTCGCCCGCCGAGGTATTCGAGCGCAACCCGAGGTATCTCGAAGGAGTCGAAATCGTAGAAGTCCTCGCGGATGTTGCGAAAGCCCTGCAGGGTCCCCGCGGCGTTCATCGAGCCCACCTGCGCCGTCACAATCGGGACCGGGATCGAGATCTCCGAGACCTCCTGGTACCAGTTGTGCCCGGTTCCGAAGAGGGATCCCGGGTACCCGTCGGACGGTCCCGAGGGATCACCGTCGGGGTTGTAGGTGAGGGCGGCCCCGCTCCAGGCCCAAGCCTCACCCGGGGGCAGGCGGAACGTTCCCAGGTAGGTGAGGGCATCGGGATCGAGAAGCTTGCGTCCCGCCCCCGATCCCTCGCATTGGCGGTTCGATTCCCCGCGCAGACAGGAATCGGTCCCACCACCCCCGTTCAGGGCGTCGATGCCTGCACCCCCGTCGAGTTCATCATCTCCGGCGCCACCCCGGAGGGTGTCGTCCCCTCGCCCACCGAGCAACCGGTCGCGGCCCCCGGAGCCCGCCAACTTGTCCTTGCCCCCGCGCCCTTTGAGGAGGTCGCTGCCGGGTCCTCCCTTCAATCTGTCGCCTCCGGCGTTGCCCACGAGGGTGTCGTTCCCGGCTCCGCCGCAAATCCGATCCCTTCCCCCGCGCCCCTTCAGCACGTCGTCTCCCTCTCCACCGATGATGACGTCGTCTCCGGGGGTGCCCACGATCGTGTCGCCGCCGGGGGTTCCCATGTGGGTGGCGGCGCGGGCGAAGCAGGTCTCGGCCGGCTGGGCTGCGCCACCCGGCCCGGCCACTCCGGCGAGCAGCGCCACCGCACCGAGCGTCATCCAGAACCTGCCGAGACGACGTGTGGTCGAGCGGAGGTGGGCTCGTGATTGCCGCATTGGCGCCACCCTCTGTGCCGTGTCGGCCTCATCAATCGCGCCGGCCGACGGGACCCAGAGACAAGGTTGCCGCGAACCCGCCTGATGCGGTAGGGCTGAACGTCCCGTTCGCTCGAGCCGGTGGAAGCCCGCGACTCGTTGGACTCGGCGAGGGTGGGGGCGAGCGGCCGACCGCGGCGTACCCTTGCGATTGGAGGGTGGCTATGCCGGTAAGGCCCCGACGGCTCATCGCCCGGATGGTCGTCTTCGGTCTCGTGTGCACCGCATGCGGCGGTGGGGAGGCGACCTTCGACGCGTCGCTCGTCGGGGAGAGCGAGGCCCCCCTCGAGATCGTTCACCTCCCGGCACCCTCTTCCATCGGGGAGCTGTCACTCGAGGAGGCACTCGAAGGCCGACGATCCCTTCGTGAGTACACCCGGGATCCGGTGGCAATCGATGACCTCTCTCAGTTGCTGTGGGCCGCGCAAGGGCTCACCCAGCCCGAGGGTCGGGGACGAACCGCACCATCGGCCGGCGGTACCTACCCCTTGGAGCTGTACGTCGTCACCCCCGATGCGCTGCACCACTACGTGCCCGAGGGGCACCTGCTCGAGACCGTGAGCGTCGGGGACCTTCGGGGGCCCCTGGCCGAGGCCGCGTTGGGTCAGACCCACGTTGCCGACGCACCCGCCGTGGTGGTGGTCACGGCGGTGTACGCCCGGACCGAGGAGCGCTACGGGGATCGCGCCGAGCGCTACGTGCAACTCGAGGCCGGTCATGCCGCGCAGAACCTCCTGCTGCAGGCGGTGGCGCTCGATCTCGGAGCGGTGCCCGTCGGTGCGTTCCGAGACGACGAGGTCGTCGAACTCCTCGGACTCCCCGCCGACCATGCCCCGCTCTACCTGATCCCCGTAGGGCACCCGGCCTCGGAGAAGGACGCGCTGAGGCCCGAAACCCCGGCTCAAGGGGTTGGAGGGGTCTTCCGATTGAAACCGGGTGAGATGGGAATACCGACTTCTCCGGCTGAATCCCGGCAATGAGCCCCTCTGGAGGAACTCCGGGTCGCAAGAGGCTCTCAGCGAGATGACGCGAGAAGCGATCGAAGCCGACCTCAATAGGCGGGGCGAAGAAGGCTGGGAGCTCGTTCATCTCCAGGGATGGGAGTTCGCCCTGCTCAAGAGGCCGAAGCCTGATTCGGACTGAGCTTCCCCGGAGACCGTCGCCCGGCCCGGGCTCAATGGCGGGCGGCGTCCGCCTCGAGCGGCACTACCCGGTGTCGGGGAGCGGTTCTTTTTCCTCCACCTGGTGCGGGGGGTGGTGGATCGTTCGACGATCGTACGCCCATGGGCCCCGGGGTCGCCTCGCCCGTCCCGGCCGCAGCGCTCTCCACAGGCGCTCTCGTCCGGTGAGCGGCATCCACGGGTTGGGACTCCATTCCACGGGTTCCTCGGTCGTCCGCCGTCGAGTCCGTGACAGATAGAACGAGCCGAACCACAGCAAGGCCGCCAGCCCGAAATACGGAAGAGCCCCGAGGCTGATCGTTTCCAGGTAGAAGGAGATGTCCACCTCGGCGTCGATTCCCGACTTCACGATGTAGGCGATCGACGCCGACCCGGCAACGGCAAGGATCCCGGCCGAATACGCCATCACGCGGCGGTATCTCAATGCTCCACTCCTCGTCACCCGTGACCGTGGATGGTCCGGTAACTTCCTGCTGCATACAGTATACGTCAAGGATGCTCTCTGTGGTTGGGTGAGACCCCTTCCCGCCCCTGGCCACCCGATAGGATTCGGCGGGCAGCGACCCGGAGGCCGAGATGCTCGACGGTGTGCCCCCATCGCTGGGCCTCGCCGCCCAGCAACTGTTGGCGGTCTCGGCGAATTGCGCTCAGAGTTGTTTCAGGGTGCTGACCCAGCACCTGAACCTCGACGCCGGGGAGACTGCGAAGGCTCTCACCCCCTTCCCCGGGGGAATCGCACTTCGGGGAGACACGTGTGGGGCCGTGGTGGGTTCGGTGATGGCAATCGGCTTGGTCCTCGGTCGGGACCGGCTCGAAGACGTGCCTGCCATGCAACCCTCGATTGCGGCATCTCGGCGGTTCTGTCGCGATTTCGAGGAGCGGTTCGGTGGTACCGCCTGCCGGGCGGTGTTGGAGCGAGGCCTGGGCGAGAGCTTCGACCTGGCCCGCCCCGAGGAGCTGGAGGCATATCGGGACGCCGGGGGCAACGCCCTCTGCTCCGACGTCGTCGCCCACGCCGTGGAGTCGGCCGCCCTGATCCTCGGCGATACCGGGTCGTGACATCTCCGCCCGACCACCCTGCTCGGCCCACCTGTCGAACGGTCGCAGGCGCGGCATCGACGTCGTGCTCCCCCCTGGGTCGTTCCCCGGATGCATCGATCTCCGTAACGCCGCGCCATGTCTCCCGCGCGGCGGCGTGATCCCTCCGACCCGGAGCCCGGCGTTCTGCGATACTGAGAAGGCAGGAGAAGGGGGGACCATGCGCTTCGCGCCTCCCTTCCAGACGTTTTGGAGGTGAAGAATGCCTCGATACATGATCCAGGCGTCGTTGACCGCAGAGGGGTTGAAGGGCACCCTCGCCGACGGCGGTACGAAGCGGAAGAACGCTCTCGCCGAGACCATCGCGGCCCTTGGGGGATCGCTCGATGGGTTCTACTACTCCTTTGGTGACTACGACGTGGTCGGGATCGCCGATATGCCGGACAACGTGTCGGCCGCCGCCTTTGCGGTGACGGTGGCTGCTGCCGGGGTGGCCGAGACCACGACCACGGTTCTGATCACTCCCGAGGAGATGGACCAAGTCGCGGCGAAGTCGGTGGCGTACCAGCCCCCGGGAGCCTGATCCGAGACTCGACTCTGAGGACCTCGGTCCCTGAGTGACGTCGCGCCGTTCACCCAGACCGGCGCATCGGTTCGCCGGGCGCGCGCGGCATCTTCCCGTGTATCACCCGGTCAGGTCAGGATCCCGATGATCAATTCGTCCACCGGGAGATTCCGCCGCCCGTAGCCGCCGAAGTCCACATGGGCGATGGGCGTGCCGGCCTGATCGACACCGACGAACTCCACCGTCCCGCCCCAGGCTGCATTCGAGGCGTCCCTCGGGTCGGTCCATGAGACGCGTGTTCCCGGGCCGACCGGCGACATGACTCTCTCCGGAAACGCCCGCGCCTCGCGCTCCACCTCGAGACACCAGGCACCGTGGATCTCCTCGACGAGTTTGGCGCCGGCCTCGGCTTCCCTGTGGTGGGCGGCGAGCAGCTCCGAGAGGTCCGCCAGCATTTGCCTGATTTCATCGAGCCGATCGATTGCCTCCTGATCCATTGCGTCGCACCCCCGATCAGGGTCACCTCCAGAATGCTCCTCCGCCCCGCCCCCGAACAGGGCCGAACGCCCTGCAGCATCTCCGCTCAGAGTTGCCGCGCCAGGTCGCTGGTGAACACCGGGCATTCGTCTTCTCGGCACCGTCGGCAGCTCATCGACCGGTGCATGACGATCTCCGGTTCGAGCCGTGAGTCCTCGGTGGCCACGAAGCCGACGCTGGAGTAGAGGCGGAGGCCGCGCACGTTGCGGCGGTTGACCCAGAGCCAGACTCTCCCCAACCCGAGGTCATGGCACCCGTGATGCATCGCCGCCAGGAAGAGGCGGCGACCGATGCCCCGGCTCCGGTGGTCCTGGTGGACGAAGATGGCTATCTCCCGCACGCCCGGAGTCGCCGGGTAGTGGAGCAGCGCGGCATGCCCGATCACCCGTTCGCCGCGGGTGAGGACCAGATTGGCGTTCTGGGTGTCATCGAGCACGTCGTGCAGCCAGCGCTCGATCAGCTCGGAACCGGCCGGAGGAAGCCCAAAGTAGATCAACTTGGGTTCGAAGGTGGCGTACATGTCGAAGAGCGAGGTCCACCACCTCGGGGAGTACCACCGCAGTCTCGGATCCGGTGGAGGTCTGCCCCCCGTCGTGGATCCACTCGCCACTCGACCGGGTATCGGCATGCTTGCGCCCCCCGGCAGCCGCCACGGCCCAGGGTACCGGGCAGCCTCACCGACGGGAAGTCGACGACCCCTAGGCGCGAATCTGGGCGACGGCCTGCCCCGGTGTGCCGGTCCAGGCCGGGCCGTGACCCGGGAGCAGCAGGCCTGCGTCGAGTTCGACGATCCGATCGAGAGATGAGCGGGCCTGATCGTGGTCGAGGTTGAAACGCCGATCGATGAGCTGGGGACCGATGGCGCTGCCGATCAGGTCCATCGTGATGAGGCCGTCGCCCGTGAAGAGGACGCCTCGCTCCCCGCAGTGGAACATCGTGTGCCCCTCGGTGTGACCCGGGGTATGGACGGCCACGGGATTGCCGGGAAGGTCGAGCCGGTCGCCGTCGGAGAAGGTATCGACCTCGTCGAGGTGCTCGAGCTTCATCACACCGGCGAAGATCATCGGCAGGAAGTTCCGCAGGGTACGGAAGCTGAAGATCGGCAGCTCCTTGGGCGTAGCGGCGAAGCGGCCCGTGTAGGTGCCGAGCGCCCGTGTCTCTTCGTCCTCATGGACCCGGACGCCGATCCCTTCGTCCATCGCCTTCTTCCCGAACCCCAAGTGGTCGGCATGGGCGTGGGTGGCGACGATCCCGGCAACGGCGTCGAGCCGAAGCCCGATCGAATCGAGGCCCTCCAGGAGCTTGCGCCACTCCCGAGAACACCCGGCGTCGATCACGGTGACCTCGTCCCCGTCCCGAAGGACGAAGAAGTTGTGCGCCCGGCTCCCGAGAGCCCAGACGTTGGGGGCGATCTGTTGCATGGCTCGGAACCTAGCGATCGGAGGCGTTCTCCGGGGGATGCGGAGAGATCATCGGGTAGCGTCTCGACATGGCCGGCGCTGATCCCTATCGACTCATTGCCGGCATCTACGACCGGGTCGTGGAGCCGATGCAGCGAGGTGTCCGGCGCCGCGCCGTCGATCTCATTGCTCCCCAGCCGGGCTGGCGAGTGCTCGACGTCGGCTGCGGCACGGGAACGGGCCTGGTCCCGTACGTCGAAGCGGGTTGCGCGGTGGTCGGAGTCGACGTGTCGGAGGCGATGCTCGAGCGCGCCAGGAAGCGACTCGGCCCCGCCGTCGACCTCCATCTCACGGATGGTGTCGAGCTTCCCTTCGCGACGGGCCGCTTCGACCTCGTCACGATGTCCCTGGTCCTCCATGAGATCCCCGCCGACAGGCGCTCGGACGTGCTGGGTGAGATGACGCGAGTCACCGCCCCGGGCGGCCGGATGCTCGTCACCGATTTCCGTTTCGGCTCCCTGCAGGGTGTGAGGGGCAGAGTTCTCCGACTCGTGTCGTGGATCGTGGAGCGGATCTCGGGCCACTTCGACGGGTACCGGAGTTTCCGGGCCATGGGTGGGTTCCCCGCCGTCGCGGCGAGGGCGGGTCTCAGCGTCGAGATGGAGAAGGTCGTCGGCGGCGGCAACATGGCGATCTTCCTCCTCTGATCACGAAACCCGGCCTCACTCCCCCGGTCTTGCGGCAATGGCACTCGCTCCCCGAGTAGCCTCGGTCTCGAGACCGGGCGGCTCCGGGAGAGCATCATGTCGAGCACCCGACTTCGGGTACTGGTTGTCACCCTCTCGATCATCGTGATCGGCTGCACCACTGACGATGCCGAAACGCCGCCCTCCCACCCCGGAGAAGCGACGACCGCCACCCCCGCGACGTCGACGACCGGTGTCCCCGCGCCGACGACCACGGCCGTGATCTCGACGACCACCACCACCGCGGCCCCTGCGACCACCACCGCGGCGCAGCTCGACGCACTGGTCGGAATCCCCTTCGACGAATTCCTGGATGAGTCTTTCGAGATCTTGCTGCTCCGGAGACCCCAGTTCCTCACGTCACTCGGCGTGGCCGAGCAGTTCGGGCTGCGCAATGACGTTCTCGATGATCTCTCTCCCGAATTCCTGGCCGAGACGCAGGCGCTCGAAGCGGGAATCCTCGATGCACTCCGCACCCACGATCGCGCCGCTCTGGCCGATGCACAGCGGGTGTCGTTCGACGTGGCCGAGTGGTACTTGGACCAGAGGGTCCGGGGACACCGCTTCGCCTATCACGAGTATCCCGTTCACCACTTCGTCAACAGCTACAACTTCAATCTGATCCTCTTCCTCAGCGAGGAACACCCCCTCGGATCGCCGGCCGATGCCGAGGACTTCATCGCTCGTCTCTCCCTCATCGACGACCAGGTCGCCCAGATGCTCGAGCGGCTCCGCATCAGCGAGAGCCGCGGCGTGGTCCCAACCCGCTTCCTGGTCGACTGGACCATCCATACCCTCCGCGAGGATCTGGGCGGCGCGGCCTCCCCGGAGAGCGTCCGGATCACATCGCTGCCTCTGTACCGGGCGTTCGCCGATCGGATCGCCTCCGTGGCCGCCATCGACGAAGACACCAGAGCCGGACTGCTCGACCGAGTGGAGACAGAGCTGGCCGAGTCGTTCGTCCCGGCCTGGGAGGCGCTGATCGGCCACATGGAGCAGATCAAGCCCCAGGCCTCACCCGATGACGGCCTGTGGCGTCTCCCCGACGGGCAGGAGTATTACGCCTGGCTGTTGCGCGATCACACCTCCACCGACCTCACCCCCGACGAGGTGCACGAGATGGGCCTCAGAGAAGTGGCGCGGGTCGAGGAGGAACTCCGCGCTGCCTTCACCGCGCTCGGGTACCCGGAGGACGACTCCATCAACGCTCTGCGCGAACGCGCTCGTTCCGATGCGGGGTACCTCGGCGGCTCAACGGCCACGGCCGAGGTGGTCGCCGCCTACGAGGAACTGATCGCCGACGCCGAGGAAGCGGCGCGTCCCTTCTTCGGCGTGTGGCCTCAGGCTCGGGTCAGGGTCGTGGCCGATGCCGGAGGGGGTGGGTACTACGTGGCCGGCTCCGTGGATGGCTCCCGGGAGGGTGCTTTCCATGCCGGTGTCGGCGGAAACGTGTCGCTGCTCACGATGCCGACGATCACCTACCACGAGGCGGTGCCGGGACATCACACTCAGATCGCCATCGCTCAGGAGCTCGATCTGCCCGGCTTCCGGCGATTCATCCAGTACAACGCCTTCGCCGAAGGGTGGGCACTGTATGCAGAGCGACTCGCAGCGGAGATGGGCCTCTACGACGACGACCCGTACGGCAACATCGGCCGACTCGAATTGGAGCTCCTCCGGGCGGTGCGACTCGTGGTCGACACCGGGATCCACGCACTGGGATGGACGCGCGAAGAGGCCCACGCCTACATGGACGAGACGATCGCCGGCTGGGGCCCCGAGGTCGAGCGCTACATGGTTCTTCCCGGTCAGGCGACCGGCTACATGATCGGCATGCGCACGATCATGGGACTGCGCGACGAGGCCGCCGGCGTCGAAGAGCTCGCCGCCTTCCACGATCTCATCCTCGGCGGCGGGAGTATGCCCCTGGGCATTCTCGAGGCGATCGTCACCGCCTCTGAAGGCGAGTAGAACCAGCCGCAGTCATCGATGGGTAGGGTCGGGTTTGCCAAGCCGACAAGGGGGATATAGCCCATGAAACCCGGGCGAATCGTCGCCATTGTGGTTGGATCTCTGCTCGCACTGCCGTCTTTCGCGATCTTCGTTGGCGGAGCGGCACTCATGGTCGCTCACGCCGTGGAACGTGGCGACGACGGCTACTTCGATGAGACGTTGGACCGTCTCAGTACGGCAACGGCGGCCATCACGACCGCCGACGCCGACTTCAGTACCGATCCCGGCCCCGGCTGGGTCTTCGATTTCCTCGACGTCTCCGTACGCCTCCAGGTCGATCCCGTGGAGCGGGACTCTGAGCTGTTCGTGGGGGTCGGACCCCAGATGGACGTGGAGGCGTACCTCGAAGGAGTCGCTCGGGACGAGATTCGCGACGTCCGCTTCGGGGGGGATGTCCGGTATCGCAGCGTGGCCGGCGATCGGACGCCCCCTCCTCCTGGGGAGCAGGGTTTCTGGGTCGCCTCCACCTCCGGAAGCGGCGAGCTCCTTCTCGAGTGGGAGGTAGAGGAGGGTGAGTGGGTTGCCGTGCTGATGAACGCCGACGGCTCGCCCGGGGTGTTCGCGGACGTCACAGTCGGGATTCGATCGGGAGCGCTGCTGGCCATCGGCATCGCAATGCTGACCATCGGAGCCCTCGTGCTGGCCGGGGCTGTCGCCATCATCCTTGCGGGAGCTCGGCGTCCATCACCAGAGCAGGCAGCAGAGAGGGTCCCGGCCCTGGAGCCCGTGCGAGAAGCGGCGCACCCTCTCCGTTTGGAGGCCGAACTCGACACTCCCCTCTCGCCCTGGAAGTGGCTGGTCAAGTGGTTCCTGGCAATCCCGCATTTCATCGTGCTCGCGTTCCTGTGGGTGGCCTTTGTGGTTCTCACGATCATTGCCGGGATTGCCATCCTCTTCACCGGCCGTTACCCGAGTGGGATCTTCGAGTTCAACGTCGGTGTGATGCGCTGGAGTTGGAGAGTCCTCTTCTACGCCGCGTCGGGAGGCCTGGGCACCGACCGCTATCCACCCTTCACCCTCGAGCCCAGGGCCGACTACCCGGCGAGCTTTGATGTTGCCTATCCGGCCGATCTCTCTCGCGGGCTGGTGTTGGTCAAGTGGTGGCTCCTGGCCATCCCGCACTATCTGGTGTTGGCCTTCATGGTCGGTTCCGGATGGTGGTGGAGCGACGGCTGGGGCGCGGATGCAATGACGTGGAGCGGGGGTCTGCTCGGGGTACTGGTGCTCATCGCCGCGGTGATCCTGCTGTTCACGGCTCGCTACCCGCGGTCGCTGTTCGACCTGATCATCGGCCTCAACCGGTGGGCCTTTCGGGTGTTCACCTACGCCGCTCTCATGACCGACGAGTATCCGCCCTTCCGGCTCGATCAAGGCGGTCGTGAGGCTGTCAACGGAGATGAAGTGCCGGCGCAGAGTACTTAGCGGCACGAAGGAGGCGCATCACCACACTCACCCCGATCAGAGAGACCCCGACTCCATGCGTCTGACCTCGGCGAGGGCGCGACGACCGAGGGGCATCCAGGAAACCGTCCCGGTCCGGCCGTCGCCGGGCCGGCACGGTCGGGAGGAGGAGCACATGAGGGCAGCCGAGTTCCGGGCCCTTCTGACGGAGTACCCCTACACCGACGACCAGATGGCCGAGTGCGTGCGTGGAGTGGAGCGGCTGGAAGAGCACCTGGCGGCACTGACGGAAGCCACAAGCCTCGACGAGGCGACCTCCGGGCACATGGCGGCTTTTGCGGCTCAAGCCGTAGCCCACGGGTCGAGCACTCGTCGGCACTTCGTCGGTATCTACTTCTACGCGGGGATGATCGGCAACCACGACCTCCAGGTCGCCGTCCTCGAACTGCTCGACGGATTCGAGATCCTGGGCAACCTCCACCGCGCCGTCGGTGAGGAGCTGGGAGAAGAGGCGCAGGCCCGGGTCTTCGATGGCATCGAGCTTCCGACGATCGGGGCGACGCCGCTCCAGTGGACCCGCCTCAACGCGGTGGTCTTCCCGCGACTGCAAGCCATCGCCGATGCCGACACCGTGAAACGCATCCTCCGGTCGGGGCTGAGGGATCTGCCGGACTCCAATTACCTCCCCATCAAGGAGCGGTATGAGGAGATCGGTGACATCGAGCCCTTCCTGGATGACCGGGGCCGCCAGCACCTCGAACTGCTGACCCGGCACCGCGATGAGGGAACGCCGTACTTCAACCAGATGATCGACGACGACGTCGTCGACTTCGTGGCGGCTCACCCGGAGATCGGGCGAGGCGTTCGCCGGGGCGACACGATCATCGAGATCAAGATCCCGCATCAGGCGATTGAGTACCTGGCCGCCCCGGATCTGGCGACCAAGCAGTACCGGGTCTGCCATTGCCCCTTGGTCAAGGAGTCGATGGCACACGATGACATCGAGATCTCCCCGGCGTTCTGCGACTTCTGCCCGTCGTTCAACGCCAAGCCGTGGGAGGTGATCTTTGAACGCAAGCTGGACTACGACGTGCTCGAATCGGCGAAACGGGGAGGCAAATGGTGCAAGTTCGCCATCCACCTTCCCCAAGGAGTCGGAGGGTAGGAGTCTCCCGACCCGCAAGGGTTCACCGCGAATCTCGCCGTGATGGGTGCGGCATGATGTCCGTTGGGCCGGTCTCGGTACCTCCTCTTCCCCGGAGGAGATCTCCCGATGCGCGTCGTTGCGCCGATCTCATGCCCTGCGGCTCCCGGGGAGCCGCACCCAGACAGGGCCTGCTCGGGATCAGGTCCCGTCCATCACGATCACTTCGGTCGGGGTCTTCATGAGACTGGCTTCGATCTGCCCCCGACTGAAGTCGATGAACTCGTGGTACTTCTCGAGGAAGAGCCTCTGGAACACCTCGGTGCCGAAATCCGAGCCGAGCGCCGCGTAGTCCTCGAGCTCGAACCTCATCTCGCCGTCGTATCTTCCGAGGTGGCGGACCGTCAGCCAGGTGCCCAGGTAGGTCCAACCCTCAGGGGCGTTGTTCGCCAGATCATCATGATGGTTCTTCAGCCATTCCTGGAAGGCAGATCCTGTGAAGGGCTTGATGTAGAAGCGTGTGATGAACTGCATGGGATCCTTCTCCTCTCGGGACCCAATGTATCCCTCGCACTCTGTGCGTGCCGAAGTTCGAACCCTTCGGGGTGAAGGGGCCCCGGGCCCAAGAAGCCGAGGCGACCCGTCATTGGGGAGAAGCCGGCTTGGCCGACCGATAGGCTTTGCAGGGTGGATCAGGACTCCCTGCTGAGCCGGGCCTTTGCACTGGCCTTCGAAGCCCGTGCCAACGGGGATCATCCCTTCGGGGCCCTCCTTGCGCTGGATGGCGAGGTCGTGGCGGAGGCCCGCAATCGGGTGAACACGGATGGCGACCTGACTGCGCATGCCGAGACACAGCTCGTCCGGGTGCTGGAACAGAACGGCCTGCTCGACAAGCTCGTGCAGGGAACCGTCTACGCATCGTGCGAGCCGTGCCCCATGTGTGTTGGGGCGCTGTTCTGGGCCGGCGCTCGCCGTGTCGTCTTCGGACTCTCTCACGATCGGCTCTCGATACTTGCCGCACCGCCCGGATCAAAGCCTGGAGGTTTCATGGTCTCGGCTGCTGAGATCGGCCTGCAGGCGACACCGCCGATGACCTTCAGTGGGCCCCATCGTGAGGACGAAGCCGCCCAAGCCCATCTCGGTTTCTGGGCCACCTCCTGAGCCGCCCCCATCGGGGCTCGGAGGGCCTTGGTTTGATCGGTGGGACCAGTCGTGGGGGGGGGGGGGGGGGGGGGG